>VERU01000559.1 GCA_018882485.1 Rhodoferax sp.
GCTTCAGGGGGGCGGGTGCGGCCCCGTAGACCGCGGCGGGGGGCGCTGTGGCCGCAGCCCCCGATGCCGCGTGGTCCAGCTTGCGGGCAAGCGGCTCGGCGCTGGTGGACTGCCAACCTACGCGGGTCAGGCGACCCTCGGCATCCAGCGCCACGAAGCCGCGCAGGGCCCGCTCGTAGGTGGGGAAGTCCACGACCCCGTTGACCACCATGCCCTGGTCGGCCTGAAAGCGCGCCACCGCCATGCGGAACTCGGTGCTGTTGGCCGGCAGCCCCTCGGCCTCCCGCCCCAGGTAGCCGGCGCTCATGAGGGAGCGCCACACCAGGCCCCGGTGGATGGCCGGCTCACCCTCGTCGTACCAGTCGCGCAACTGGCGCTGGAACTCGGGGTGGGTCTGCTCCAGGGTCAGGCATTGCCAGTAGGGCACGCGCGCCCATTTGCCGGTCAGCTCGATGGTGGCCAGTTCCACCAGGGTGCGCACGGCTGCGCCGGCTCCCTGGGCGTAATCCCGCCCCACGTTGAATTGCCATCCGTAGTCGCCGATGCGTCCGGCCAGGTCCAGGCCCTGGCCACTGTTGCTGACGATGACCTCGTTGGCCGAGTCCAGACCCGGGATGATGGTCCGGGTGCGGAAGTCGCCCAGGTGCAGCTCCAGGCCGATCAGGGTCGCATTGCGGTTGCGGCTGAAGCCGGTTTCCAGCCGGCTGGCCGACGTGCCCAGGTCGAAGCGGTTGTTGATGACGTTCTGGTCGACGAAGGCCACCGAGCCGGACACGTACAGAGCCGGTCGCTGCAGCTGCATCTGGTTGTTGTTGAGCAGGATGGTGGTCAGGTTCTGCACGGTGTCCTGGCGCGAGATGTCCACCTCGTAGTCCACGTACCGGAAGGCATGACTGAGCCGCGACATCTGCGACAGCGCCGTGACCACCATGTCTTTGGTGGCTACGGGAACCCGGTTCGAAAAATCGGGAATCTGCTTGGAGGTGATCAGCGTGGTGGGCAGGTCGGCGTCGCGGAACAGCCGGTCCATGCACATCAGCGAATCCGAGAAGCTGGAGATGGATCGAACCGGGCGTACGCTGGGGCGGTCTGCCGCATGGGCGTAGCTCTGGAATTCGCTGTCCTTGCGGGCGTCCATGGGAGCCGCGCATCCACCCAGCACCAGCAGGGTCAGCAGCGCGGCGCTGAGGCCACGGGCAGCGGGATGGGCGCAGGCGCCGGGGCGATGCGGCTGGAGGCGAGGCAATGGGTGCATCGTGCCGTCCTACTTGCAGACGTTGACCAGATCGCCGCGCAGCACCACGATCTGCTGCCGACCCGGACCGTACTGGTTTTGCGGTCCGATGCCGCTGCCCATGCTGCTGTTGCTGCCGACTTCCTGCACACAGGTCTTGCGCAGGCCCTGGGCCGATGCCGTGTTCACCACGTCGTTGTCGCTGAGCAGGTTGTCATCGGCCATGCCCGAGAACGCGCGCGCCTCGTAGCGGGCGACCCGGGCCTTGAGCCAGGCCGGCATGTCCATGCGGCCGTCGAGATTGCCCGATTTCGCCAGGGCCGGGCCGGGCAGCGACAGGTATTCCACCCGGGCGGCCAGTTGCACCGGGTCTTCGCCCGGCGTGGACTGCGCCAGCACCGGGGACAGGGCAGCCGCAAGGCCGCAGCCCAGCAAATGCCGGGTAAGGTCAGCACCAAGGGTCATGGTTCGCTCCGGAATTGAAAAGGGTGAGTCGGGGGGGCGACGGCGCCCCGTGGCGGGGCGCCGTCGCGAACGCCTGCACGGCGTTCAATGCGCGTTCAGGTCAGTTGCAGTCGATGCAGCCGTTGTTGGATGCGATGTTCTGCACCGCCCGTGCGTTCGCATACGCCACGTTGCCGATGTACGAACCCAGCAGTGCGGTGAACTGGTTCGAGGTTCCGCCAGCGATCGTCACATTGCCCACGTTGGACGAGACGTTCTGGCTGGCATAGGCGTTGTCGCCGATGGCGCGGTTGGAGATGTCCGACAGCGTGCCCACGGTGATCTGGGTCGAGGCGGCGCCGTCGATGGTGACCGTACCGGAGTTGCTCGACACGTTCTGCTGGGCAAAGGCGCCTGCACCTTCGGCACTGTTGCGCAC
>VERU01000066.1 GCA_018882485.1 Rhodoferax sp.
ACACTGCGCGTGCTGTGCTGCATCCATCGTTCCAGCTTAGGCCGGCGCCGGCGCACCGCCTATACCCGCACCGCACTAGGCGGGCTCGCGCCAATCCGGTAGCCTGCGGCCGAGCCGGCATGGATCAAGCCAAGGCCCGTGGTGGCGCCTGGCAACGCCCCCCAGCGGGCCGTCCGACCGGCTGGCCATCCGACGTCCGCCCAGCCCGCAGTCCGGCAGGCTGACCCTGCCGCGACCCGCCGGCACCGGTGTACCGGAAGACCGCTAGACGATTTCAACCGGCGCCGGTATTGGCGCGCCGGGCCCGCAAACCTACGCTAGTCCCCCAGGATGAAAGCCGCTCGGCACCGCTGTCCGGACCGTCCCTCAACCCGCTTTTACTGGAGCCTTTTTCATGATGACACGCCGATTCCTGATGCCACTGCTGGCCGGATCCCTGGTGGCCGCGCTGGGTGCAGCCCTGCCGGTCGTCCACGCCCAGGAGGGCGCCGATCCCAAGCCCACCCTGTCGCGCGAACAGCTGCGCGAACGACAACAGGAGCGGCTCGAATCCGGCGCGTCGATCTACGGCACCTCGCTGATGACGCGCAAGGAGCGCACCGAGCACCGCGAAAAACTCAAGAGCCTGAGCAACCGCGCCGACAAGCAGGCCTACCTGGAGCAGCACCGCATCAAGATGCAGGAACGGGCGCGCGAGCGCAACACCTGGCTGCCCGGCATGCCGCGCCCGGCCGGGTCCGCCAAGCCGGCCGGCGGTGGCGGCGACAACCGGCCCTGAGGTCCGTGCGCCCGGTCAGCGGGCCGCCGCCACCTCGGCCACGAACTGCAGCAGGACCTGTGTCGGCAAGGGCTTGAACTGCACGGCGATGCCGCGCGCGCGGATGCGTCGCAAGGTCTCGGGGTCGGTCTCGCCGGTCACCAGCAGGGCCGGCAACCGGGGCGAGAAACGGGCGCGCAGCCCGTCGATCACATCGAAACCGGTCTCGTTGGCCGCCAGGCCGTAGTCGGTGATGACCAGATCGGGCGCCCGATCGCCCAGCTGTCGGCGCAGATCGGCCAGACCCTTGGCGGCCACCACGGCGTGGCCCTCGGCCTGCAGCACCATGCGCAGGGCATGGAGCAGCTCGGGGTTGTCTTCCACCAGCGCCACCCGCAGCCCCGCCCGCAGGGGCCTGCCCGCCACCGGTGCGGGGTCGATGGGTGCGGAGTCGTCTCGGACGCCGCTCGCAGCGAGGGGTCGGGCATCCTGGTGGGGACGGCGACCGGTGTCAGGACGGGGGCTGTTGCGATAGTCGGCATCGGCCTGAATGGCCGCCGGGGTGGCCGCCCGGACACCCGCCTGGGGGTCGACCCCGTGATCCGCCCCGCTATCCGCCCCGCTATCCACCCCGGCTTCGGCCTCGGCCTGGACCCCGGTTTCAGCTTCAGCTTCAGCCTCGGCCTCGGTGCCGGGCTCATCCGGCAGCGGGGTGGCCGGCGGCAATTCGATGGCGAACATCGAACCCCGCCCGGGCCAGGAGCGCACCCGCACCTGCAGCCCCAGCAGCGCCGCGGTGCGGGCCACGATGGCCAGACCCAGTCCACTGCCACCGCGCCGGGGCACGCTGGCGAGCTGGCGGAATTCCTCGAACACCAGCTCGATCTGTTCGGGAGCGATGCCGATGCCGCTGTCCCAGACCTCGATCCAGCAGCGCCCGCCCCGGTGACGGCACGCCACCAGCACGCCGCCCCGGTCGGTGTAGCGGATCGCGTTGGACACCAGATTGCCCAGGATGCGCCCCAGCAACACCGGGTCGGTGTGGGTCCACACCGGACTGGGCCGCACCCGCAGCCTCAGGTTGCGGGCCTGGGCCCGTGCCGTGTGCACCGACGCGACCCGGTCCAGCAGGGTCTGCACCGGCAGATCGATCGGATCGGGCTCCACCACGCCGGCATCGAGCTTGCTCACATCGAGCAGGTCGGTCAGCAACTCGGTCAGGGTGTCCACGCAGCCCCGGATACCGCGCATCAGCACCGCGTCGGCGGGCGACAAGCGCTTGTAGAGCATGTCCAGGTACAGCGACAGGGCCGCCAGGGGCTGGCGCAGGTCGTGGCTGGCCGCCGCCAGGAAGCGCGACTTGCTGCGGTTGGCCGTCTGCGCCTCGGCCACCGCCAGCCGCAGCGCCGTGACATCGCGCGACAGCAGGATGAACCGCCCGCCCTCACCCGGCTGCGTCGGTTTGCGCGCCACCGACAGCTCGAACCAGCACAGGCCCTGGGGCAGCTCCAGGCTGACCTGCCGGCCGTGGCAGTGTCCGTGCTGCTGCGCCTCTTCCAGCGCCTGCAGGCAGGTGCGGGCCACCTCGTCGGGCAGGGCATCCTGCAGCCACTGGCCCTGCAGGATGGGCAGGCTGGGTGCGGCCGAAGGGCCGCTGGGGCCCCGGATGTCGTGACAGCGCCCACCCAGATCCAGCTCCAGCAACTGGTAGGGCAGGGTGTCCAGGGTGCTGCGCAGCCGGTCTTCGCTCTGGCGCAGGCGCTCGGTCTGCTGGGCCATCTCATGGGTCAGGCGATTGGCCAGCCGCACCGCACGGGCGCGGGTCCGGCTCGTGGACCGGAACAGACCCACGATCAGCCCGCTCAGCACCACGCCCCCCAAAAGGGTGCCCCAGGCCGCCCCGTAATGCCGCGCCACGCCGGGTGGCCGGGGATCGAACACCAGCGTCCAGTCATGCCCGCCCATCTGCAGCGAACGCTGCGTCGATACTGCGCCAGTCGGCCAGCCTGCCGGCTCGCCCTGACCCCATGCCAGCGCCTGGGAGTCGAACACCAGCTGGGTGGGCCGCACGGCCGGCCCCTCGTAGACCCGCATGCGGACCTCGCCGCCGTCGTAGCGGGCCCAGTCGGCCAGCAAGGTCAGGGCCAGTTCGCCCACATGGTAGGGCGTGAAAACCCAGCCCCGCAGCGCCGCGCGCCGCTGCGCGATGCGTTCCAGGGGTGCATCCGGGCCGTACACCGGCACCACCATCAGATGGGTCACCGCACGCTCGGACCGCACCAGGCCGCCCAGGGACCCTGGCGACAACGGGGGCAGGCGGGCCGACAGGGCCAGCTCGCCGCCGTCGCGCGCCAGCTCCAGCGCCGCGCGGTAGGCCGGATGGGCGAGCAGATCGATGCCGACGGTGGCGACCCGCAGGCTCTGCTGGGGCTCCAGGTAGGTCACCAGCGCATGGTCCCCCAGGCCGGCAGATTCGGCCGGCAGACTGAGCGGCAGGCCCAGGCGCTCCAGCCGACGCGCCTGCGCATCGTGCCGATGGCGCGTCACCGGCTCGATGAAGCCGATGCCCAGCATGCCCGCTGCGCCCGGCACCGCCTGGGCGCTGTGCACGAAATCCCGCCACTCCGTCAGCCCGGGGGCCTCCTCCCGGGTGAAGTAGGTGGCGGCATTGCGCAGCACCATGGCCTGGGACACCAGCCGCTCCTGCATCCTGAGCACCAGCTGGTCGGACAGGAAGCCAAAGCGCTGCGCGGCCTCGCGGTCGATCTGCTGGCGCACCAGCAGCGCGCCGGCCACGCTCAGGCTCAGCAGCACGAACAGCAGCACCCAGGCCACGGCGTCCGGACGGACCCAGCCGTCCCGACCCAGCGCCGCCAGCCGGTCGCTGGAGCGGCGGGCAGGCCGGGTGGGCCGGGGCGGCGGCTCCACACCCGGCAGCAGCAACTGGCGGGCTGGATGGTGGCGGGTGGGCATCGCGGGCAGGGCCGGCAGGGCGCTGGGTAGGGCAGGCGCCGAGGGGCGGCGCAGTGCCCGGGGCTAGATGGCCGTCAGGCCGGTGCGCACCGCGTACTTGGTCAGCTCGGCCACGCTGCGCAGTTCGAGCTTGTCCATGATGTTGCGGCGGTGCACATCCACCGTGCTGGGGGCGATGTGCAGCGTCTGCCCGATCTGGGGCGAGCTCATGCCCTCGGCCAGCAGGCGCAGCACCTGGGTCTCGCGCCGGCCCAGCCGCTTGTTCTGGGCGCCAGGGCGCACCGGTGCAGTGCCGCGCCGGCTGGCCTCCACCAGGATGGAGGCCGCCTCGGGACAGAGGTAGGTCTTGCCCTGGGCCACCAGCTGGATGGCCTGCACCAGCTGCATGCCGTGGGCCGACTTGATGACGTAGCCGGTGGCGCCCGCCTCCAGCATCTCCGACACGAACTGCCGGTAATTGAAGGCCGACAGGGCAAGCACCCGCTGGCCGGGGTGGCGCGCCAGCAGCTCGCGGGTGCTCTCGATGCCGTTGGCGCCGGGCAGGCTCACGTCCATCACCACCACATCGGGCGCCAGCTCGGTGATGGCCCGATCCAGCCCGTCGCCGCTGCTGAGCTCGCCCACCACCTGGATGCCGGGTTCGTCGCTCAGCAGATGGTGGATGGCCTCGCGGAACATGTTGTGGTCGTCCACCAGCAGCACGCGAACCGGACGCGAACCCGCATCGGCCGGTGGCCGGGCGGCCACAGCGGCCGGCATCGGCAGGGGCAATTCGGTAAATGACATGGTCCTCCCTTTCCATGTGGTTGTTAACACCTTTAATAGATGTTAGGTCTTTCGGCTGATGCCATCAATACCAGAGGCCTCGCCTTGCACTACCGGTTTTCGGGTAGTCGGCCAGCCGGGCCCGGCCGGAGGCGATGCAGCTCAGCGGAAATCGCGGCTCGAACTGTCGAGCCCGCCCAGCAGCGGCGTGAGGTCGCGCAGGTGGCCGGCGATCAGGTGGCGCACGGCGCCGCCCTGGCCGTCGTGCTGCCAGACGCCGTGCACCGCCAGCAGGCGCGACTGCAAGGCCACAGCGCGCTGGCGCTCCCGCAGGCTCTTCCAGACCACCACATTGACGCTGCCGGTTTCGTCTTCCAGCGTGACGAACATCACCCCTTTGGCGGTGCCGGGCTGCTGGCGCAGGGTCACCAGACCGCAGGCACGCACCGCCCGGCCGTGCGGCAGACCCTGCAGCTCGGCCGCGCTCAGCAACTTCATTTTTGATAGCAGGGAACGCAGCAGGGACAAGGGGTGCGAGCGCAAAGTAAGCCCGGTGCTGGCGTAATCGAGCAGCACCTCCTGGCCCTCGGTGGCGGCCGGCAAGCGCCATGCGGGCTCGTGCACCGGCACCCCCTGCAGCAGCGCGGGCACCGGCTGCAGGGCGCTGGCGTCCCACACCTGCTGACGCCGGTGGCCGGCCAGGCTGGCGAGCGCATCGGCTGCCGCCAGCGCGCGCAGGTCGCCCTGGTCCAGCCCGGCGCGTGCGGCCAGATCGGCCACACTGGTGTAAGCCGCCTCCCGCCGCGCTGCCACCACCCGCTCGGCCGCGTCAGCGCTCAAACCCGCCACCAGCCGCAGGCCCAGCCGCACCGAACCAGAGAAATGGGGGGCACAGAAATAGGGGTCAGATTCCAATTTGTTCAATCCTGCGACCAGGTTCTGCCAAACAGAATGGGGATCTGACCCCGGCTGTTTCGATGGTTTCGCCGATTGTTTCGGTGCCTGCAGAGTGCAGTCCCAGTCGCTGTGGCTGACGTCGGGCGGCAGCACGGACACGCCATGGCGGCGGGCATCCTGCACCAGCTGGGAGGGGGCGTAGAAGCCCATGGGCTGCGAATTGATCAGGGCGGCCAGGAAGCAGGCGGGTTCGTGGCGCTTGAGCCAGGCGCTGACATAGGCCAGCTGGGCAAAGCTGGCGGCGTGGCTCTCGGGAAAGCCGTACTCGCCAAAGCCGACGATCTGGCTGAAGATGGTTTCAGCGTACTCGGTGCTGTAGCCCTTGGCCTGCATGCGCTGCACCAGCAGGTCGTGAAAGTGATGCACACCGCCGCGGCGCTTCCAGGCGGCCATGGAGCGGCGCAGCGCGTCGGCCTCGTCGGGGCTGAAATCGGCGGCCAGCATGGCGATCTGCATCACCTGCTCCTGGAAGATGGGCACCCCCAGCGTGCGCGCGAGCGCCGGCTCCAGTGCAGCCGGAAAGTCCACCGGTTCCAGCCCCTGGCGGCGGCGCAGGTAGGGGTGCACCATGCCGCCCTGGATGGGCCCGGGGCGCACGATGGCGACCTCGATGACCAGGTCGTAGAAGCAGCGCGGCCGCAGGCGCGGCAGCATGCTCATCTGGGCCCGGCTCTCGATCTGGAACACGCCCACGGTGTCGGCGTCGCAGACCATGTCGTAGGTGGCAGGGTCGTCGGGCGGGATGTCCTGCAGCGCCAGCGGCCGGCCGCGCCGCTGGCCCACCAGCGCCAGGCAGCGGCGGATGGCGCTGAGCATGCCCAGCGCCAGCACGTCGACCTTCATCAGGCCCACGGCATCCAGGTCGTCCTTGTCCCACTGGATGATGCTGCGCTCGGGCATGGCGGCGTTTTCCACCGGCACCAGCCGGGTGAGCGGGCCTTCGGTCAGCACAAAGCCGCCCACATGCTGGCTCAGGTGGCGCGGGAAGCCCAGCAGCTGCGCGGCCAGGCTGCGCCACAGGGCGAGCCGGTGGTCCTGCGGGTCCAGCCCGGCCCGGGTCCAGGCCTCGTCCTGGAGGCTGCGGCCGCCGAAACCGGGATGCGACCTGGCCAGCCGCTCGATCAGCGCCTCGTCCACGCCCAGGGCGCGCCCGGCGTCGCGCAGGGCGCTGCGCGGCCGGTAGCAGACCACGGTGGCGGCGATGGCGGCGCGCTCGCGGCCGTAGCGGGCGTAGATGTACTGGATGACCTCCTCGCGCCGTTCGTGCTCGAAATCGATGTCGATGTCGGGCGGCTCGTGGCGCGCGCGGCTGATGAAACGCTCGAACAGCAGACTGGAATGCGCCGGGTTGACCTCGGTCAGCCCCAGGCAGTAGCAGACTGCCGAATTGGCCGCCGAACCCCGGCCCTGGCACAGGATGCCCCGGCTGCGGGCAAAGCGCACGATGTCGTGCACCGTCAAAAAATACATCTCGTAGCGCAATTCGGCAATCAGCGCCAGCTCGTGCGCCACCTGCTGCGCCACGCCCGGCGGCAGGCCCTGCGGGTAACGCCGGGCCGCGCCCTCATGGGTGTGGCGGTGCAGGGTCTGGCTGGGGTTCAGGCCCGGCAGCAGGGCCTCCTGCGGGTACTGGTAGCGCAGTTCGTCCAGGCTGAAGCGGCAGCGTGCGGCCACCGCCAGCGTGTTGGCCAGCCAGTCGGGCGGGTACAGGGCGGCCAGCCGGTGGCGCGCGCGCAGGTGCGCCTCGGCACTGGACTGCAGGGCCTGCCCCGCCTCGGCCACCGTGCACCCCAGGCCGATGGCGCGCAGCAGGTCGTGCAGCGGCTTGCGCGAACGCCGGTGCATGCAGACCGCACCCACGGCCACCAGCGGCAGCCCGCACAGGCCGGCCACCCGCTGCAGCGCCACCCGCCAGAGGGCATCGCCGACCTGCTGGCGCATATGGGCCGCCAACCAGAGTCGGGGGCCAAAATGGCCTGCAGCCCTTGTGCAGACTGCAAACAATGCTTCAAAAACCATAGCAGGGGGCGGCTGCAGCAGCACCTGGAGATGGCTCAGGCCGGACCAGCCGGGATCGGACCAGTCCACCTGGTAGCGGCCCTTGGGGGCGCGCCGCCGCGCGCGGGTGATGAAGGTGCACAGCTGGCCCCAGCCCTGCAAGTCTTGCGGCAACAGCACCAGGGTGCAGCCGTCTTCCAGCCGGAACGAGGCACCCGGCAGCAGCTGGATGCCGCGCTGCCGGGCTTCGGCGTGGGCCCGCACCACGCCGGCCACCGAGGCCTCGTCGGTCAGCGCCAGCGCGCTGTAACCCAGGGCGGCCGCGCGCGCCACCAGTTCCTCGGGGTGCGAGGCGCCCTGCTGGAAGCTGAAATTGGACAGGCAGTGCAGCTCGGCATAGGCCGGCGCGGCCGGGGGCAACCCGCGCGTTGCGGCGGCGGAGTCTGCGCAGGGCATGGCCGGGGCTCAGCCGTACACGCCGTGCAGGTACCAGCGCGCGGCCCCGGCCGGGCTGGCGGCCCCACCCGGATCGACCGGGCCGGCCGGATCACCTGGATCGCCCCGGCCGGCCGGGGTGCGCGGATCGCCCGGTCCGCCCGGGGGGTCCAGGCGCTCGCGGTAGATCCAGAGCAGGCCGCAGACCCGGCTCTCTGCGATGAAGTAATCCCGCAGCGCGGCGGCCTGCGGCTCCCACCAGCCGGATTCCAGCCGCTGGGGCCCGGCCAGGAGTTGCAGGGGATCGGGGCACAGGGGCCGGCCCTGCTGCACCGGCAGGGGCTGCGGGCGGGTCAGCAGCCAGCTGGGCCAGACGGCAGGATCTTGAGAGCCTTTTAGGGATCCATCCCTTGCTGGATATGGGTTTTCAGCTATTAAATCGGAAGCATCCAGAAGCGCTTGCCAATGCTGCATGCGCTCCGGCCGGTGGTCGTCGCCGGGTCGCAGCTGCAGCAGGTGCTGCCCGCCCAGGCGGACCGCCAGCCGGGCCAGGGTCTGCGCCAGGGGTTCGCCTTGGGACCGGGCGTCGGCCAGCAGGCTGGCGACCCGTGCAGCGCGGGGCGCGATCTCGACGCTGCGCAATCGCAGGCCGACGGCCGGCGCGGGCAGGCTGATCCGGGCCAGGTGTTCGGCCAGCAGCGCCTGCAGATGGGCCAGGTCCAGCGTCGGTTCGGCGCAGCGCAGCAGCAGTTCGCCACAGGTCGGACCGTCGCGACGGCGATCCAGCTCCCAGCCCAGGGCCAGCGCCCGCACCGCACACTGGCGCAGTTCGAGCCAGACCCGCAAGCGCTGCAGCAGGCGGCGGGCCGCGAACAGCAGGGCCGGCGCGGTGTGCACCGGCTCGGTGAGCTCCAGCGCCGAATCGAACACCTCGGGCAGTTCCAGCCAGGGGTAGCGGTCCTCGGCCTGGCCGTAGGCCCGATCCAGCGCCTGCAGCAGCGGCAGACCGAAACGGCGGGCCAGACCCGCCCGGGGCAAGGCCCGCAGGTCACCCCAGCGGCGACAGCCCAGGGCCGCCAGCGTGGCCCGATGCGCCTGCGCCGCATCCAGCCGCTCCAGCGGCAGTTCGTCCGCCGGACTGCGCTCCAGGCCGGGCCACAGCCGGGCCCGGGCCAGCAGCGAGGTGGCGCCGCGCGCATGGCGGGCCAGGCCCACCGGCTTGGGCAGCGCCAGGATGCGTCGCAACAGGGCGGCGCGCCCGCCCCAGAGC
>VERU01000560.1 GCA_018882485.1 Rhodoferax sp.
CGGCCACATGGACCAGACCCCGCGCCTGCGCCGCCCGTGCAAACGGACACAGATTGAGTCCGATCACCGCGCGTTCCAGCCAGCGCTGCGTGTCCTGCCGCACGGTGATCGGATCGATCCCTGAAGTGGACATCGTCATGGGGTGGATGGTCATCCGATTGAGCCGCAGGGACGGGGCATGCAAACCGACGTCAGGCAAACAGCCGCTGGCCGCTGAGCCGTTCGTGCTCCCGGCTGGCAAACCGGTCGGTCATGCCGGCAATGTAGTCGGCCACCACCCGGGCCCGCTGTGCCGCCGCCTCCGGTCCGTCGGGCACCGCCGCGCTGCGGGCCGCGAAGCCCTCGGCCATGGCCTGCGGGCGATCCCGATAGGCCTGGAACAGATCGCGCACCACCTGCTGCGCGGCACCTGTGGTCGACATCACCTGGGGGTGCCGGTACAGGCGGTGCAGCAGAAACGACTTCAGAGCGCGGGATCCCTGAGCCATGGCGGCGCCAAAGGCAACCAGCGGAGGGCTCAGGCGTACCCCATCGACATGGGCAGGCGCCGCGTCCAGCAGCCGTCGCCGGGTCTCGGCCACGGTATCGTGGACTTGCGCACTGAGCAGCCGGCGGATGGTCTCGTACAACAGGCGGCGCCCCTGCGAACGGTCATCCAGCCCGGGGTGTTCGGCCAGTATCTCCCGGCGAACACGGTCCACCATCTCGACCTCCTGCAACTGGTCCAGCCGGATCAGTCCCGACCGCACCCCATCGTCGATATCGTGCGCGTTGTAGGCAATCTCGTCGGCCAGGTTGCAGAGCTGGGCCTCGAGACTGGGCTGGGTGCGGTCGAGAAACCGCCGGCCGACACCACCCGGTTCGCTGGCCTCCAGGGACAAGGCATTCGCCCTGGAGCAGTGCTTGAGTATCCCCTCACGGGTTTCGAAGCAGAGGTTGAGGCCATCCAGGCCGGGGTAGCGCTCCTCCAGGGTGTCCACCACCCGCAGGCTCTGCAGGTTGTGCTCGAACCCACCGTAGTCGCGCATGCAATCGTTGAGCGCATCCTGCCCCGCATGGCCAAAGGGAGTGTGTCCCAGATCGTGCGCCAGGGCCACCGCCTCGACCAGGTCCTCGTTCAAAGCCAGCGCCCGGGCCATGGACCGCCCCAACTGCGCCACTTCCAGCGAATGGGTGAGACGGGTACGGAACAGATCCCCCTCGTGGTTCAGGAAGACCTGGGTCTTGTAGACCAGACGCCGGAACCCTGTGCTGTGAACAATGCGGTCCCGATCCCGCTGGAAGGCGTCCCGGTCCGGCGTCACGGCCTGAGGGTGACGCCGACCTCGGGTCTGGGCCGGGTGGCAGGCGTAGGGGGCGAGGGTCATCTCACTCGGTGCACGCCTCGACCACTTCTCGCACCACGGCATCCGGCACAGGGCGCAGGCCAGCCCGTCCCGGACGCTCGGCCACCACGAACCGGATGCTTCCGGAATCGGCTTTCTTGTCCAGGCGCATGAGCTCCAGGTAGCGTCCCGCGTTGTCGCCCAGATCCAGCCGAGGTGCCCGGGTCGGCAGTCCCGCCCGGGCCACCAGCTGGGTCAGGCGCTGAACAAAGCCATGATCCACGCCACCGAGACGGCACGAAAGATGGGCAGCCATGACCATCCCGCACCCCACCGCTTCGCCATGCAGCCACTCGCCGTAACCCAGCCCCGCCTCGATCGCGTGGCCAAAGGTGTGGCCAAAGTTCAGGATCGCCCGCAATCCAGACTCCCGTTCATCCTGTCCCACCACCTGAGCCTTGATTTCACAACTGCGCCGCACAGCATGGGCGAGCGCCGCAACGTCGCGGGCCAGCAAGTCCGTCAGACGGGACTCTATCCAGTCCAGGAAGGCCATGTCCGCAATCGGCCCGTACTTGATGACTTCCGCCAGACCGGCGCTCAATTCGCGCCGGGGCAATGTGGCCAATGTGTCAAGATCACACACCACCCTGAGCGGCTGGTAGAAGGCCCCGATCATGTTCTTCCCCAGGGGATGGTTGATGGCCGTCTTGCCACCCACCGACGAATCCACCTGGGCCAGCAGGGTGGTCGGCACCTGGATGAAGGGCACACCACGCATGTAG
>VERU01000067.1 GCA_018882485.1 Rhodoferax sp.
GCCGACCAGCCTGACGGAGCGGGCAGTTCGGCCACCAGCGGCCCGGCCTCGCCCGTGCTGCGGGCTTCCAGTCGGGACAGGCGCCCCCGCAGGGCCTGCAGGACCCCGGCCAGCGAGCGGGGGTTGTCCGGGTCGAGCACCAGCAGTTCGACCCAGGCCTGCCGCTCACGGCTTTGCTGGTAGCGGGCGTGGCAGGTGATGGTGCTGTCGGCCAGCGAGACCACGGCCTCGAAGCCGCTGCCGTGGTCCGCCGCACCGGTGTCCAGACCCTCGGCCAGTGCCGCCGACAGAAAGCCCAGGCGCTCGATCATCCGCCCGGTGCTCAGCAGCCGCCAGCCGTCGTCGCGCGTCATGCGGTCGGCCTGGGCGCCGGTGATGGCGGCCATCAGATCGCTGCAATGGCTGAGCGCGCGCACCGCGTCGGCCACCGGGGGATCAGCGCCTGGGCGCACCGGCGGGCATTCGGTGCTGAAAGTCTGTTCGGCACGCTGGATCATGCGCCAGTGTTCCTGCGACAGGCGTTCGCGCACGGCCGATGCCGCCCGCCGCAGGGCCCGCAGGTTGAAGCCCACGCTGCCCCCGCCGTCCTGCGCGTCCAGCCCGGCGATCAGGGCGCGCTCGAACACCCGGCGTCCCTGGGCGGGAGCGGGGACGCCAGGGGGCAGCAAACCGTGGTGTGCGGCCAGGGCGCCGAGCCAGCGTGTCAGGGGTTCCTCGGCCACCTCTTCGCCATTGAGGCATTGCAGGGTCAGCCGTGCCAGCCGCAGGGTGTTTTCGGTGCGTTCGGTGTAGCGGCCCAGCCAGAACAGGTTCTCGGCGGCCCGGCTGGTGACCGGGCGGATTCGTTGTGCGCCCGCTGCCAGGGGGGCGGAGCGCGTCAGCAGGGTGCTGGCATCGACCTCTTCCCCGGTCACGGCCCAGACGTCGGCGCTGCTGCCGCCCCGCTGCATCGAGGCCACGCCGTCGGCCGGGTTGGCCAGCCGCGCCAGGCCGCCCGGCAGCACGCGCCAGCCCCCTTGCGGGTCGGAGACGGCAAACACCCGCAGCAGGACCGATCGGGCCTGCACCCGCCCAGCGGCGCGGTTGGCGCGATCGCCCGCCTGCCAGGTCGGCATCTGGGACAGCGGCAGGTAGGCCTGCACCGTGTGGTCGGCCCCGTGACGCACGATGCGGCCGGTCCATTCGTCGATCTCGCGCGGCCCCAGGGCATGACCCGGAACCGCCTCGAAGGAGGCCTGTCCGGGCGCGCCGGGGTAGGTCGGCTTGATCACGCCCTCGCGCAGCCGGGCCAGCACTTCCAGCATGGCGGCGCGTTCGCCGCACCACCAGGTGGGCAGTGCCGGCAGGCTGAGGGTTTCGCCCATCAGGTGCTGCGCCAACCCCGGCAGGAAGCCCTGGAGCGCGGGCGATTCGAGCAAGGCGCTGCCCGGCATGTTGGCCACCAGCACCCGCCCCGCACGCAGCGCCTGCAGCAGGCCGGGCACACCCAGGGTGGAGTCGGATTTGAGCTCCAGAGGGTCCAGGTAGAGGTCGTCCACCCGTTTGAGCAGGCCGTCGATGGGCACCAGACCCCGCAGGGTCCGCAGGAACAGCCGCTCGTCGCGCACGATCAGGTCACTGCCTTCGACCAGGGTCAGGCCGAGGTAGCGTGCAAGATAGGCGTGCTCGAAATAGGTTTCGTTGTAGGGTCCGGGCGTGAGCAGCGCCAGGTGGGCCTGCTCGCCCGCCGGGCTGCGCTGGCGCAGGCTTTGCATCAGCGCCCGATAGGTGCCGGCCAGGCGCTGCACCCGCAGGGCCTGGAACGCCTGGGGAAACTGGGCGCTCACGGCCAGCCGGTTTTCCAGCAGGTAGCCCAGCCCGGAGGGCGCCTGGCAGCGCTGGCCCAACAGCCACCAGTGGCCGTCCGGTCCGTGCGCCAGGTCAAAGGCCGCGACCTGCAGACGCTGCCCGCCCACCGGTTCGACGCCGTGCAGTTCGCGCAGGTAGCCGGGGTGTCCCTGCACCAGGGCGGGCGGCAGCAGGCCGCGGGCCAGCAGCTGCTGCGGTCCGTACACATCGGCGAGCACCCGCTCCATGAGGCGCATGCGCTGCAGCACACCGGCTTCGATGCGGGCCCAGCTGCTGGCGTCGACCAGCAGCGGAAACAGGTCCAGCGACCAGGGGCGCTGCGGGCCGTCCTCGTCGGCGTACACGTTGTAGGTGACGCCGTTGTCGCGGATCTGGCGTCGCAGGCTGGCCAGACGTTGATCCAGCTGGTGCGCCGAAACCGCTCCAACCTGATCTGAAAACTGACCCCAAAGTCCCGTGGATAAAGGAGAGTTTGCTCCGTTATCCATAGCATCCGGGGGGCGCAGCTCGTCCAGATGCCCCGGATGCACCGCGCAAGCCGCCAGCCAGTCGCCCAGTCCGGGGGCGCTGGCCGTGGCCGGATCGGGCGCGGCAGGGGCGTCGGCGCGGGTCATCACAGCGCCCGAGTATGCCAGCGCATCCCGGCCGGTCTGCCCATCGCCAGGCCCTCAGCCTCGACGCAGGTCCAGCGTGTAAGGGAATTCCCGGCTGGCCGCAAGATGGGCCGTGGGCGCCGGCACCTCGATGCGGCCCGGCGTGTGTCCCATGGCCGCGAACCGGGCCAGACGCCGGCTCTCGGCCTCGAAGGCGTTGACGGGCAGGGTGGCGTAATTGCGACCGCCCGGGTGAGACACATGGTACCGACAGCCCGCCACCGAGCGACCCATCCAGGTGTCCACCACATCGAAAGTCAGGGGGGCGTGCACGCCGATGTAGGGATGAAGGCTGCTGGGTGGATTCCAGGCCTTGTAGCGGACGCCGGCCACGAAGTCGCCGGTGGTCCCGGTGGGCTGCAGCGGCACGGGACGGCCGTTGCAGGTCACCGTGTACCGGCTGGGGTTGAGGCCGCTGACCCGCACCTCGATGCGCTCCAGCGAGGAGTCCACATAGCGCGCCGTGCCGCCGCCGGTCGATTCCTCACCCATCACATGCCAGGGTTCCAGCGCATGCCGCAGGGTCAGCGACAGCCCGGCGGCATGCAACTCGCCGACCCGGGGGAAGCGGAATTCCAGGTGCGGGGCGAACCAGCGGTCTTCGAAGGCAAATCCCGCCTCGCGCAGCTCGGTCAGCACATCGGCGAAGTCCATGGCCACGAAGGTGGGCAGCAGAAAGCGGTCGTGCAGCTCGGTGCCCCAGCGGGTGGCTGGCGCCCGGTAAGGCGTGCGCCAGAACCGTGCCACCAGGGCCCGCAGCAGCAACTGCTGCACGATGCTCATGCGGGCGTGGGGTGGCATCTCGAAGGCGCGCAGCTCCAGCAGGCCCAGCCGGCCGGTGGCCGAGTCGGGCGAGAACATCTTGTCGATGGAGAACTCGCTGCGGTGGGTGTTGCCTGTCACATCCACCAGGATGTTGCGCAGCGTGCGGTCGAGCAGCCACGGGGGCATGGCGGCACCCACCGCTCCCGACCCCTCGCGCCTTGCCGCCGCCTCACTCTGGCGCTGGATCTGCTGCAGGGCGATGTCGAACTCGTAGAGCTGGTCGTTGCGTGCTTCATCCACCCGCGGCGATTGGCTGGTCGGGCCGATGAACAGACCGCTGAACAGGTAGCTCAGGCTGGGGTGGTTGTGCCAGTAGAGCAGCAGACTGGCCAGCAGGTCCGGGCGCCGCAGGAACGGGCTGTCGGCCGGGGTGGCGCCACCCAGCACGAAATGGTTGCCGCCGCCGGTGCCGGTGTGGCGGCCGTCGGTCATGAACTTCTCGGCGCTCAGGCGCGACTCGAACGCCGCCTGGTACAGGAATTCGGTGTTGCGCACCAGTTCGTCCCAATGGCGCACCGGGTGGATGTTGACCTCGATCACCCCCGGGTCCGGGGTGACCTGCAACAGCTGCAGACGGGGGTCGCGTGGCGGCGGGTAGCCCTCGATCACGATGCGCATTTCCAGCGCGGCCGCCGTGTCCTCGACGGCAGCCAGCAGCGCGAGGTAGTCCTCCAGCCGCTGCAGGGGCGGCATGAACACGTACAGCACCCCGCTGGCCGAGCCGACGGCCTCGGCCCGGGGTCCATTGGCGCGGCGCGGATCGCGGACTTCCACGCACAAGGCGGTGCGCGTGAGCCCATGGGCCGATTCCTGCGGGCCTGGTCGGCGTCCGGATGCGGGGCCGAGGTCCTGCCGCACGGGTCCGGACCGATCGGCGGCCGGCTGGGCGCCGAGCAGGGCGTCGCGGGCAGGCAAGGGCTCGCGCGGATCCGCCGGGTCCCGCGGTACCGGCGGCGGGCTGTCGTCCGGATGGGCCCAGGGCAGGGCGTCGAGGGGCAAGCGGTAGCCCATGGGCGAGTCGCCCGGCATCAGGTACAGGCGCTCGTCGCGCAGAAACCAGGGGCCGGTGCGCCAGGCGGGTCCGCGCCCGGGCGGATCGGAGGCCTCCAGGGGCAGCGCATACCCCACGACCCGGCCCAGACCCTGTTGGTAGACCCGGCGCAGCCGGGCCCGCTCCATCTCGTCGTCCAGCCGCGAGTTCAGCGGATCCACGTTGACGGGCAGGCGGCGCTCGCGCCACAGGTAGTAGAAGATGTCCTCGTAGGCGTCCATCACGAAAGCCGGATCCAGCCCGAGACGGCGCGCCAGCGCCTGGATGAAGCGCCCGGCGTCCCCGGTGGTGTACCGGTTGGGTTGCCGTTCATCGGCAAACCGATCCGGGTCGCGCCAGACCGGCTGGCCGTCGGTGCGCCAGTAAATGCCCAGGGCCCAGCGCGGCAGCTGCTCGCCCGGGTACCACTTGCCCTGGCCGAAGTGCAGGAACCCACCGTGCCCGTATTCGGTGCGCAGACGGTGCACCAACTCGGTCGCGAACCCCCGCTTGGCAGGCCCCAGGGCTTCGGTGTTCCATTCGGGTGCGTCGCGGTCGTCGATCGCCACGAAGGTGGGCTCGCCGCCCATGGTCAGCCGCACATCGTCCTGCGCCAGGCGCTGGTCCACGGCTGCGCCCAGGGTCATCACCCGCTCCCATTGCGCCTCGGAGTAGGGCAGGGTGACCCGGGGCGATTCGTGGATGCGGCTCACCCGCATGTCGTGGCTGAACACGACCTCGCTTTCGTCCACTGCACCCTCGATCGGGGCAGCGCCCGAGGGTTGCGGCGTGCAGGCCAGCGGGATGTGTCCCTCTCCGGCCAGCAGACCGGATGTGGCGTCCAGCCCGATCCAGCCGGCGCCGGGCAGGTAGACCTCGCACCAGGCGTGCAGGTCGGTGAAATCCGCTTCGGTGCCGCTGGGTCCGTCCAGCGAGCGGACGTCGGCCTTGAGCTGGATCAGGTAGCCCGAAACGAAGCGGGCTGCCAGGCCGCAGTGGCGCAGCAACTGCACCATGAGCCAGGCCGAATCGCGGCAGGAGCCCGAGCGCAGGCGCAGCGTGGTGTCGGGCGCCTGCACGCCGGGCTCCATGCGGATCAGGTAGGCGATGTCCTGGTGTACCCGGCGGTTCAGGTCCACCAGAAAGTCGATGGTGGCCCGCTCCCTGCGGTCAACGCCGGCCAGGTAGGGCGTCAGCCAGGCGCCCGCCGGCTCCTCGACCCGGTAGGGCGCCAACTCGTGCTGCAGCAGGGGTTCGTACTCGAACGGGAAGCGCTCCGCACCCGGCTCCAGAAAGAAGTCGAAGGGGTTGTGCACCGCCATTTCGGCGACCACGCCCACGGTGACCTGGAGGCGTCGGGTGGGCTGCGGAAACACCAGCCGGGCCTGGTAATTGGCGTAGGGATCCTGCTGCCAGTTGATGAAATGGTCGCCTGGTTCCACCCTGAGGCTGTAAGACAGGATGCGGCTGCGGCTGTGCGGCGCCGGTCTGAGCCGGATGACCTGTGGCCCGAGCCGAACCAGCCGGTCGTACTCGTAAGTGGTGACGTGGTGCAGGGCAACGTGGATGGACATACAGTGATCGGGGCCGGGTCAGCCCGTGTTCCGGAGATTCAGGGCCGCCGGCATGCAAGCTTCAAGCCAGCACCGGCGGGAGACGCAGGTTCCGGCGGTCACAGGCACGCCTGCAGCATGTGGCGGTAATCGTCGGGTTCGGCCAGTCGGGGGTTGGTCTTGTGGCAGTGGTCGGCCAGCGCGCCCTGGATCACCCGGTCGAACTGCGTGGCCTGCACCCCCAGGGCCCCCAGGCCGGCGGGCAGTCCCAGGCGGGCGTTCATGTCGTGCAGGGCTGCCGGGATGTCGCTGGCCGAATCCAGTCCCATGGCCTGCGCCATGCGGGCCAGGCGATGCTCCTGCACCATGGATGGCGCCAGGGCATTGAAGCTCACCACCGCCGGCAGAAACAGGGCATTGAGCGTGCCGTGGTGCAGACGCGGATCGACCCCGCCCAGGCTGTGGCTGAGGCTGTGCACGCAGCCCAGGCCCTTCTGGAAGGCCATGGCCCCTTGCATGGAGGCGCTCATCATCTGGCGGCGTGCCTCGCGGTCGCTGCCGTCCCGCGTGGCCCGCTCGATGTGGGCCCAGCCCCGGGCCAGGCCGTCCAGGGCGATGCCGTCGGCCGGCGGATTGAAAGCCGGCGCCATGAAGGTCTCCATGCAGTGGGCGATGGCGTCCATGCCGGTGGCGGCAGTCAGCCGCGCGGGCAGCCCCAGGGTCAGCTCGGGGTCGCAGATGGCGGCCCGGGGCACCAGGTACCAGGAATGGAAGCCGAGCTTACGCCCGTCGTCCACGATCAGGATGGCGCCCCGTGCCACCTCGCTGCCGGTGCCGGCTGTGGTGGGTACGGCGACGATGGGCGCCACGCGCTCGGTGATTCGCGCCGATCCCCCTTCGATCGTCGCGTAGTGGGTGAGCGGTCCCTCATGCGTGGCGGCGATGGCCACCCCTTTGGCGCAGTCGATGGCACTGCCGCCGCCCAGGGCGATCAGGCCGTCGCAGGCGCCGTTCCGGTAGAGCGAGGCGGCGGCCCGGACCGCCGCCTCGGTGGGGTTGGAAGGGGTCTGGTCGAACACCGCCACCGGCCAGCCCGTGAGCCGATCCAGTGCCCGCTGCAACAGCCCGGCGTCGCGCACACCGGCGTCGGTGATCAGCAAAGGACGGGTGATGCCGACCCGCTCGCACTCCTGTCGAAGCAGGGCGATGGCGCCAAAGTCGAACTGGATCTGGGTGATGTACTGGATGAGTGCCATGGCATTGCGTGTAGGATGGGATGAGCGCGGCGATCGCCGCACTGTAGCAAGGCGCGGGCATGGACCGCCCGCCCGATCCGGACCGACTGCCCCGACGCCGCCATGACCCTGCCCCGCCATGATGATTTCCGCTTCCTGAACCCGCTTCGCGTGCGCTGGGCCGAGGTGGACCAGCAGAGGGTGGTGTTCAACGCCCACTACCTGACCTATTTCGACATCGCCATCACCGACTACTGGCGGGCGCTGGCGGTGCCGTACGAGCTGAGCATGCCCGGCCTGGGCGGCGAGCCTTTCGTGCGCAAGGCAACCGTGGAGTTTCATGCCTCCGCCCGCCTCGATGACCAGCTGGAGGTGGGGCTGCGCTGCGCGCGCATCGGCAATTCGTCGATGGGATTCGTCGGCGGCATCTTCCGCGACGAGCAGTTGCTCATCAGCGGCGAACTGGTCTATGTGTTCGCCAATCCGCACACCGCCACGGCGACGCCTCTGCCGCAGCCGCTGCGCGAGATCATGCTGGGCTACGAGGCCTGGGAACCCATGACCCGCATCGAGATCGGCAGCTGGGCCGTTCTCGGGCCCGAGCTGGCCTCGGTGCGCAACGAGGACGCGGCCCATCCCCTGCTGGCCGGCGAGGACGCCCGTGACGCGACGGCGCTGCACGCCCTGGCCCGCAACCGGCTGGGCCTGGCCATCGGCTGTGGCCGGTTGCTGGCGCCGGACGCCCCGGGCGGTCCGGCCCGCATCGACCGGCTCGGCGTGCGCCGCGTGCTGCGGGGTTCGCACTTCGGTCGCTCCCTGCTGCAGGCCCTGATGCGCGCCGCAGGCGAACGCGGCGACCCGCGGGTCGAAGTGCAGGCCTCCCGCGGCAGCCGCGGGTTCTTCGAGCGCCACGGCTTCGAGCCGGCGGGAGAACCCTTCGAGCGCACGGGCCAGGTGCTCACGCCGCTGCGCCACATCGTGCATTCCCCGACCTGACCACCGGGTCCGGGGCCTGGGGACGCTAGACGTCTGCCAGCAGGGGGTAGGGCGGGGCGCTGCAACGCAGTTCCGGCCCCTGTGCATCACGCAGGCGCAGTCCGCCAGTCTCGTAGGCGGCCAGCTGCAGCGACACAATGGCCTCGTAGCCGCCCTGGGGCGCCGCAGCCGCCAGGGCCACCAGCCCACAGGGCTGCTCCGGGTCCTGCGTCGAATAGACGGCATCGCCGCTCGACAGGGGGGCGTCGCAGCGTGCGAGGAAGGCCCGGCGCTTGAGGGTGCCGCGGAACTGGCTGCGCGCCACCACTTCCTGGCCCGGGTAGCAACCTTTCTTGAAGTTCACTGCGCCCACCGACTCGTAGTTGAGCATCTGCGGCACCAGTGCATCGGCCAGCGCCGTGCCGATCGGCGCCACACCGCTGCGCACTTCGGCCCAGGCCCAGAGGTCGGCCGACAGAGCCGGTGCCTGCCCCAGGGGCAACGGTCGCGCGACGTCGGCCGGGGCCAGCCACAGGCCACGGGCCTGCCCGTCGGCGGGGTACAGGACCAGCCGGGTCCCGCCCTCGCAGGCCGACGCCGACCACGGACCGTCCGCGCCCGGCTGCGCGCCGGGCAGCACGTCGCCGAGCCAGCCCAAACACTGAAAACGGGCGCTGGCATCGCTGAGCCGGACCTTGGCGCGCAGCACGAACAGGCTCAGACGCTTGAGTGCAGCGGGCAAGGCCTCGCGCGGGCACAGCAGCAGCACCCGATCGGGTGCCGCCTTGAGCAGCACGAAGCTGACCAACATGCGCCCCTTGGGCGAGCAGTACGCGGCCAGCCGGATCTGACCGACCGGCAGCAGCACGACATCCTGGGTCAGTTGCCCATGCAGAAAGGCACAGGCGTCGGAGCCCTCGGCTTCGATCACCCCCAGCGTGTCCAGGTTCAGCCAGCCCCTCGGGCCGGGTTCGGATGCGGGCAGACTGGCGGCGGCATCGGCCGCACGGGTGGGCGGGGGCGGGGTGGGGGG
>VERU01000561.1 GCA_018882485.1 Rhodoferax sp.
GCCTGACGCCGGATAACGCCGCCTGGGTGCAGGCGGAATCCGAGGCCATGCTGCATTTCTCGCCCGAGCCCCGCGTCATCGAAAAATGGCTGGACAGCCGCAGACTGCTGGGCCAGACGGCGGACAGTGCCGCCATGGTCGAGCGCTACCGGGCGGCTTTCCCCTCGGACTTTGAACGCTGGGCCCGGCGCAACAGCCCCTGAACGCCGGCCGGTGCTCAGTTGGCGATGAAATGGCCCGAACGCCCGCCGCGTTTCTCGAGCAGGCGCACGTCCTGGATGCACATGCCCCGGTCCACCGCCTTGCACATGTCGTAGATGGTGAGCAGGGCCAGTTGCACGGCGGTGAGCGCTTCCATCTCGACGCCGGTCGGGCCGGTGGTCTCTACCGTTGCGGTACACCATATGGCCGCAGGTCTTTCCCCTGCTGGTTTTATTGCTTCGAAATCGATAGCAACCCGGGTCAGGGCCAGCGGATGGCACAGCGGGATCAGGTCGCTGGTCTTCTTGGCCGCCTGGATGCCGGCGATGCGGGCGATGCCCAGCACATCGCCTTTGCGGGCATTGCCGGATTCGACCCCCTCCAGCGTCGATGGGAGCATCTGGATGCTGCCGCAGGCTATGGCGACCCGATGGGTGGCCGGCTTGGCAGAAACGTCCACCATGTGGGCCTGGCCGTGGACGTCAAAATGGGTCAAAGCACTCATGGCAGGTGGGCTGGGGAGGGTGATTCTTTCCGCGCGGGGCGGTCGCTGGGTTGAACCCTGTGAGGCAGGCCGGATCATACGGTGCAGCGCAAGCCAGGTCGAGATGTTCGGTCTGCAAATTGAGGAATAAAAAGTGGCTTTATCCCCCGTCAGATATGGAAAGTCAGCTATCTTTTCAATAGTATTCAGCCTGCTGATGGGTCCGGTTCAGCCGGTTGTGGCCGCGGGTGCGCTGCCGTCCCTGGGCGATGGGGCGCAATGGCCCATCGGCGCCGAGCGCCGCCTGGGCGATGCCATCGTGCGCGACCTCTACCGGGATCCGGACTACCTGGACGACCCGCTGCTGACGGAGTATGTGCAGGGCATCTGGCAGCCCCTGCTGGCCGCAGCCCGCGCCCGTGGCGACCTGTCGCCCGAACTCTCTGACCGGTTTGCCTGGGTCATCCTGATGGGGCGTGACCGCAGCGTCAATGCTTTTGCCCTGCCAGGCGGCTATTTCGGCCTGCACCTGGGTCTGCTGGCGGTGGTGACCCGCGCCGATGAGCTGGCGTCGGTGTTGAGTCATGAACTCAGCCACGTGACGCAGCGTCACATTGCCCGGCTGATCGGCCGTCAGGAACAGCAGACGCCCTGGGTCATCGGGGCGATGGTGCTGGGTGCCCTGGCGGCCAGCAAGAGCCCGGACTCGGCCAACGCGCTGCTGGTGGGCAGCCGTGCCGTGGCGGCCCAGAGCCAGTTGAATTTTTCGCGCGACATGGAGCGCGAGGCCGACCGCCTGGGACTGGGTGTGCTGCTGGAGGCCGGTTTTGACGGGAGGGGCTTTGTCACGATGTTCGACAAGCTGCAGCAGGCATCCCGGCTCAACGACAACTCGGCATACCCCTACCTGCGCAGCCATCCCCTGACCACCGAGCGGATCGCCGACCTGCAGACCCGACAGCCGCAGACGGCCCCACCGATTGTCCCTCCGGTGCTGGAGCAGGCCCTGGCGTCGATGCGGGCGCGCGTGCTCGCGGAGACCGGTGTCGATGGCCTGCTGGCGCGCCGTCAGGAGGCCGATGCCGCGGGCTTCTCCGGCTGGGATTCCCTGCGGCAGGCCGTGGCGCTCTACGGCGCGGCACTGGCTGCCCAACGCCTGCGCGATCCATTGGCGGCGCGGGCCTACCGCAACCGGCTGGAGCCTCTGGTTCGGGACGACGAGGCAGGCCGACGCTGGTTCGCTCTGCTCGGGCTGGAGGCGGCTGTGTCGGCAGGTGGGACGTCGCTGGCGCTGGCCTTGCCGACCGATTGGACCGGTACCGCGGCTGCGGGCCTGCGCCGTCCCGAATTGCTGCTGCTGGCTGCCGTGGCCCAGCAGACCGACCGTGCGGATCTGCGCTCCAGCGCCCTCCAGGCCCTGCAGGG
>VERU01000562.1 GCA_018882485.1 Rhodoferax sp.
GGCCAGTGCGCTCATCACGACCGCCAGCGTCAGCAGGTGCAGCCAGTCGCCGGCATCCGGTGTGCCGGGCAGAGGCTGCTGCAGCAGCAGCGGCAGCGTGAACAGCCCGCCCCACAGAAAGCTGCCGGCCGTGATCGACCAGGCGTCCACCCTCTGCAGCCGGCGCCTGGCGTAGTTGCTGCCCCAGGCCGCCGAGATGGCCGTGACCAGCGCGGCCACCATGCCAAGCGCGAAATCCAGCGTGTAGGGCACCTGCGGAAAACCCACCAGCAGCACGATGCCCAGCGCGCCGAGCAGCAGCCCGCCCAGGCGCCGCGGCGTGATGCGCTCCAGCCCCCACCACTGGCTCAGCAGCATGGAAAACAAGGGGATCGTGGCCGCCATGATGGCCATCATGGCGGTGCCGATGCGGGGCGTGGCCAGCGACAGGCCGGCGAGCTGGGCCGCCACCGTGGTGGCGCCCATGGCTGCGAAGGGCCGCCAGCCGGCGCTGAAATCCAGCCGCCGTCCGGCCAGCCGCGCAGCCAGCAGCAGCACCCCACCCGCCAGCAGCGAGCGCAGGCTGACAGCGCCGGCCCAGCCGAAGGCCCGCACCACGCGCAGCAGCACCAGGAAGGACAGTCCCCAGGCCAGGGCCAGGTACAGGTAGGTGGCGGTGTCGCGCGGCTTCATCGGATCGGTGGGCTCACCGACTGTACGCGATGGTGGCGGCCTCCCCGGGGGCGCCTGCGGAAGACGGCACCGGTTCAGCCGGCGTCGAAACGTCGCAGCGCCCGCGCGGTCAGTTCCACGTAGCCGTTCTGATGCGCCTCGCAGTGCCGGGCCATCCAGTTCCGGCCGGCCTCGGTCTCGCGCACCCAGATCCGGTGCTTGCCGAAGCCGGGCCGCAGGTCTTCCAGGTCGACATCGGGCACCAGGTCGTGGAAACGCCCCCACACAAACGCGGGCGTGGGTTCGTCCGACCAGGGCAGGCGGTTCTTGCGGGCGAAGGCTGCGTTGCTGCCGAACATCAGGTCGATCAGCACCCGTTCGTCGGGGTCCTGCGGGACCGACTCGATCCAGCAGTGGTAAGCCCCGCCGATGCGGCTGCGAAAGGCCTCGTTGTCGGTCATGAACAGCAGCCGGCCCGCCCCGCTGTCGATCACGGCCAGACCCGCCACCGGGCGGTACTCGCCCCCCAGCCGCAGGGCCGCGAGGTTGGCACCCAGCACGGCCGAGGCGTGGCACAACGAGTCGTGGTGCTCCGGATACTGCTCGCGCAGCACGTCGGCAACGACACGAGCGATGCGGTGCTGGATATCTGAGTGACCCACATTCCCCCTGATATATCCCATGTACATGGGATGTCCGGAAGTGTAAGGCATGCCAGGGCCCGCACCAGCCCCCAGAGCCTCCCCTGGGCGTGGCTGGAGTCAGGGATTACCCTCGGTCGCCAGCCGAAGCCGGTCCAGGGACCTCGCGAAGCCAGCTGGCTCGAAAGAGCCGACCGCCGCGTGCGGGGTCGATCAGCCGGCCAGCTTCTTGAGCCGGTACAGGGCTTCCAGGGCGTCGCGCGGGCTCAGGGCATCCGGGTCCAGCGCCGCCAGCGCATCGTCCAGCGGGCGTCGGGGCGGTGGGGCGGGCTCCGGGGGCGGGGCGAACAGGTCGATCTGCGCCTGCTGCCGGCTGGCCTCGGTCTGCAGCGCCTCCAGCGCCTGGCGGGCGTGGTTCAGCACGGCGGCGGGCACGCCGGCGAGCTGCGCCACCTGGATGCCGTAGCTGCGGCTCGCCGGCCCGGGCTGCAGCGCATGCAGAAAGACGATGTCGCGCCCCGATTCGGTCGCGCTGACATGGACATTGACGGCGGCATGGTGGGTGGCCGGGAACTCGGTCAGCTCGAAATAGTGGGTGGCAAACAGCGTGTGGGCCTGCACCTTGTCGTGTAGGTGGCGGGCAATGGCACTGGCCAGCGCCAGGCCGTCAAATGTGCTGGTGCCCCGGCCGATTTCATCCATCAGCACCAGGCTGTGCGGCGTGGCGCTGTGCAGGATTTGCGCGGCCTCGGTCATCTCCAGCATGAAGGTCGATTGGGCGTTGGCAAGGTCATCGGCTGCGCCGATGCGGGTGTGGA
>VERU01000068.1 GCA_018882485.1 Rhodoferax sp.
GTTGAGTGCGTTGCGCTTGCCGGGGCGGCGCAGCTGGACCACGGCGACCGCACCCTGCATCTCCAGTGAGACCCCCTGGGTGGCAGCATGGTTCAGCAACGGATGGCGGTCGGAAGGCATGGGCGGAGGTCCTGGGGGAAATGGGTTATAAAGTTATTTTTTATAACTTGATTATCAAATTCGACAGCCCATTCGACATCAGGGTTTACCCTTGATTGGCGCGAAATCGCGACAATGGAAAAGTGCAATCACCCGACACGGTCCGTCCGATGCCCGAAGCCCCCAAAAGCCGCCGTGACCGCCTGGAATGGCCGACCTGGATGCTGGTGCTGGCGATCCATGGCGCCTGGTGGGGGCTGGTCCTCTGTTACTCGCGGATGCCGGTCTGGCTGGCGCATGGTCTGCTGATCATCGTGATCGCCTGGTACATGAGCCTGCAGCACGAACTGCTGCATGGCCACCCCACCCGCTGGAGCGGCTTCAACCGGCTGCTCGGGCTGCTTCCGCTGGCCGTCTGGTATCCCTACGATGTCTACCGCGACTCGCATCTGGCCCACCACCGGGATGAGTGGCTGACCGTGCCGGGTGTGGACCCCGAAAGCAACTACGTGACGGCGGACGCCTACCGGGCCATGCCGCCCTGGCGGCAGGCCTTGCAGCGCGCGTTGCGCACCGTGGCGGGGCGGCTGGTCGTGGGGCCGCTGCTGGCGGTGGCCGGCACCTGGACCGAGGGCCTGGCCCTGTTGCGGCGTGACCCCTCGGCCTGGTCACGGGCCTGGGGCCAGCATCTGTTGCTGCTGGTCGTCCTGCTGGTGCTGCTGCAGCAGGTGGCCGGTATCTCGCCCGCGCATTACCTGCTGGGCATGGCCTACCCGGCGCTGGCGCTGGCGATGCTGCGATCGGTGTACGAACACCGGCCGGCTGAGGCGGTGCCTCACCGCATCGTGATCAACGAGGCGTCGTGGCCCTGGCGCCTGCTGTTCCTCAACAACAACTACCACCTGGTGCACCACGACCAGCCGGGCTTGCCCTGGTACCGCATTCCGGCGGTCTACCGGGCGCAACGGGCCGAGTGGCTGGCCCGTTGCGGGGGGTTTCACCTGCAGGGGTACGGATCGCTGGTGCGCCAGCACGGGCTGCGGCCCATCGACAGCCCGGTGCACCCGGCAGACATGCGGCCGGCCCGTCCCCCGGAGCCTGCATCGCGGTGATTGCCTCCCTGCCCATGTACCTGGCCGACCCGTCCGCGGTGGCCACTCTCTGGCACGGCCTGGCGCGGCATCTGGGCGACGCCGGTCTGCCGGATGTGCCCCCCGAACTGTGCTGGCCCGATGCCCTGCCCGCGCACTGGCTCGCGCCCGACCTGCTCCTGAGCCAGACCTGTGGCCTGCCCCTGATGACCACGCTGGCCGGTCGGGTCACGCTGGTGGGGGCCTACGCCTACAGCGCGCCTGGCTGCGAGGGGGTGTGGTGCCGCAGCCAGATCGTGGTGCGCGCAGCCGATGCGGCGCAGCGGCTGGAGGACCTGCGCGGACGCCGCGTGGCCTGCAACAGCCTGGACTCGCAGTCGGGTTACAACAGCCTGCGCGCTGCGGTGGCGCCGCTGTGCCGGGATGGACGGTTTTTCGGGGAGTGCCGTCTGACGGGCGGGCACCGCGCCTCTGTGCTGGCCGTGCGCGACGGCCTGGCCGATGCGGCGGCCATTGACGCGGTGACCCTGGCCGGTCTGCGCCGCCACCAGCCCGAGACCACGCAGGGTCTGCGGGTGCTGGCCCAGACGGCTCCCTACCCCGCGCTGCCGCTGATCTGCGCCAGCCCCTGCGATGCGGGGCGACTGGCCCGGCTTCGCGTCGCGCTGGCAGCGACCGTGACCGACGATGCGCTGGCCGATGCCCGTGACCGCCTGTTCATCGCCGGATTCCAGGTGCTGTCGCTGGACGATTACGGCGTGTGCCTGGCCATGGCGCGGCAGGCCCGCGACCAGGGCTGCGAGGCCCTGTAGCCAGACTGTGCCGCCAGTCCCCTGTTTCTGGCCTGACCCCGTTCGATCTCCCGGAGTGCCCCATGCTGACCCTGTACATCGATTCCAACCACCTCAGTCCCTATGCCATGTCGGCGTTCGTGGCCCTGCATGAAAAAGGTCTGCCTTTCGAGACCCGCTTGCTGGACCTGGCGGCGGGCCAGACCCGTGTCGGGGCCTTTGCCGCCCAGTCTCTGACACGGCGCGTGCCCACCCTGGTGCACGATGACTTTGCCCTGTCGGAGTCGTCCGCCATTGCCGAGTACCTGGACGAGGTGTTTCCGGGCCCCAGGCTCTATCCGGTGGATCCGCGTCAGCGTGCGCGGGCCCGCCAGATCCAGGCCTGGCTGCGCAGCGATCTGCAGGTCTTGCGCCAGGAGCGAACCACCGAGGCGGTATTCCGGGGACGGCGTGGCGGGCCGCTGTCGGAGGTCGCGCTGCTGGCGGCCGACAAGCTCACGGCCGCGGCCGGCAGCCTGTTGACCGACGGGCGGTCGGACCTGTTCGGCGCCTGGACCATCGCCGACCTGGACCTGGCCCTGATGCTCAAGCGCCTGGCGAATCCGGGCGATCCGCTGCCTGCAAGCCTGGCGGACTACGCCGAGCGCCAGTGGCAGCGGGCCTCGTCGCGCGCCTGGCTGGACCGGATGCAACCGGCCTGATGCGGGCCGGGCGGCGACCCGCCGGGGGCTTCTGAAACCGGCTCTATAATCTTTGGCACCCGAGGAGCGTTGCAGTTCGCGCAAGGCGAACGAGGCTCGGACCTGCAGGGCAGCCGCCCCGCCGCACCAACCGCGCTCACCCACTGTGCTGTGTGGTGAGCCTTCCAGGTCTCCCCCCGCACGGTGGTTTGTACTTCGAACCACTGGAGTGAGCCATGAACGCTGTGTTGACGCCCATCAAGAAGCACGACTACGAGATCGCCGACCTGTCTCTCGCGGACTGGGGACGCAAGGAAATCCGCATCGCCGAAACCGAAATGCCTGGCCTGATGGCCATCCGTGAGGAATTTGCCAAGGAGCAGCCGCTCAAGGGGGCCCGCATCACCGGCAGCCTGCACATGACCATCCAGACGGCCGTGCTGGTCGAAACCCTGCAGGCGCTGGGCGCCCGGGTGCGCTGGGCCTCGTGCAACATCTTCTCCACCCAGGATCATGCCGCGGCGGCCCTGGTGGCGGCCGGCACCTCGGTGTTCGCCTACAAGGGCGAGACCCTGTCCGATTACTGGGAGTACACCCACCGCATCTTCGAGTTCGGCGCCCGTGGCGCCCGCGACGAAGGCCCCAACATGATCCTGGACGACGGCGGGGATGCCACCCTGCTGATGCACCTGGGCGCCCGGGCCGAAAAGGACATCCAGGTGCTGGCCAAGCCCGGCAGCGAGGAGGAGACCTGCCTCTTCAACGCCATCAAGGCCCGCCTCAAGCTCGACCCCACCTGGTACAGCCGCCGGCTCAAGCACATCATCGGCGTGACCGAGGAAACCACCACCGGGGTGCTGCGGCTCAAGGAAATGGCCGCCAAGGGCACGCTGGCGTTTCGCGCCATCAATGTCAACGATTCGGTCACCAAGAGCAAGTTCGACAACCTGTACGGTTGCCGCGAGTCGCTGGTGGACGCGATCAAGCGCGCCACCGACGTGATGATCGCCGGCAAGGTGGCGGTGGTGGCCGGTTACGGCGACGTGGGCAAGGGTTCGGCCCAGGCACTGCGCGCCCTCTCGGCCCAGGTCTGGGTGACCGAGATCGACCCGATCAATGCCCTGCAGGCGGCCATGGAAGGCTACAAGGTCGTCACCATGGACTACGCCGCCGACAAGGCCGACATTTTCGTGTCGGCCACCGGCAACAAGAACGTCATCACCTACAAGCACATGGCGGCCATGAAGGACCAGGCCATCGTCTGCAACATCGGCCATTTCGACAACGAGATCGACGTGGCCTCGCTGGAAAAGCTCAAGTGGGAAGAGATCAAGCCCCAGGTCGACCATGTGATCTTCCCGGCGCGCGGCAAGACCCCGGCCAAGCGCATCATCCTGCTGGCCAAGGGCCGGCTGGTGAACCTGGGCTGCGGCACCGGCCACCCGAGTTTCGTGATGAGCTCGAGCTTCGCCAACCAGACCATCGCGCAGATCGAGCTGTTCAGCAAGTCGCGGCACTACAAGCCGGGAACCGTCTACGTGCTGCCCAAGCATCTGGATGAAAAGGTCGCCCGCCTGCACCTCAAGAAGGTGGGCGCGATGCTGACCGAACTCAGCGACGAGCAGGCCGCCTACATCGGCGTGAACAAGGCGGGCCCTTACAAGGCCGATACCTACCGCTACTGATGCGTGCCGATCAGCTGCTGGTCGAGCGTGGGCTCGCCGGCAGCCGTTCGCAGGCGCAGCGCCTCATTGCAGGCGGTCTGCAATGGCGGACCGTGGGCGATTGGCGCGCGGTCGGCAAGAACGGCGACGACATTCCGCAGACTGCCGAGTTGCGGCTGCTCGATCTGGCCCAGGCCCGATATGTGTCTCGGGGCGGTCTCAAGCTGGAGGGCGCACTGGCGGCCACCGGGCTGGTGCCGACCGGCTGGACCGTGCTCGACGTCGGCCAGTCGACCGGCGGCTTCACCGATTGCCTGCTGCGCCAGGGTGCGCGGCGGGTGCTCGGGGTGGACGTGGGGCAGGGCCAGCTGCACGCCAGCCTGCGCGCCGACCCCCGGGTTCTGGGTCTTCAGGGGCTCAATGCACGCCAACTGACCGCTACGCAATTGATAGCTGCATCGCAAGCTGCAATAAGGGCTGGAGGCCAAAAACATCAGAAAATCTGGCAGGCGCTGGAGGACCGGTTCGAGCTCATCGTGGGCGACCTGTCCTTTATTTCGCTGACGCTGGTGCTGCCGGTGCTGCGGCCGCTGCTCAAGCCCTCGGGCCATCTGCTCATGCTGGTCAAGCCGCAGTTCGAACTGCAGCCCGGTCAGATCGGGAAAGGCGGCATCGTGCGCGACGCCAGCCTGTACCCCCTGGTCGAGCAGCGGCTGCGGGACTGCTGTGACCGCCTGGCCCTGGGCGCGACCGACTGGCTGGATTCGCCGATTCCCGGCGGAGACGGCAACCGTGAATTTTTCATCCATGCCCGTGCCACGGGCGTACCGCCTTCGAGCGGGAGCGAAACACCATGATCTCTGTCATCAATGGCCCCATCAGCCTTGAATTTTTTCCGCCGAAGAGCGAGGACGGCGCGCGCCGCCTGTCGCAGGTCCGGCGCGAGCTGTACCGCCTGCAGCCCACCTTCTGTTCGGTGACCTACGGCGCGGGCGGCTCCACCCAGGCCGGCAGCCAGGACGCGCTGCGCGATATCCTGGCCGAGGGCCGGCCGGCAGCGGCCCACCTGACCTGTGTGGGTGCGACCCGGGAACGGGTTCGCCAGCAGCTCGCCCAGCTGCGGTCGATGGGGGTGCGCCAACTGGTGGCCCTGCGTGGCGACCTGCCTGCCGGCGATGCCAGCCTGGGCGAATTCACCCACGCCAGCGACCTGGTGGCCTTTGTGCGCGCCGAAACCGGCGACCATTTCCGCATCCATGTGGCGGCTTACCCGGAGGTCCACCCCCAGGCCGCTTCCCCGATGGCCGACCTGCAGGCTTTTGCGGCCAAGGCCCGGGCGGGTGCGGACGCCGCCATCACCCAGTACTTTTACCAGCCCGAGGCCTATTTTTCGTGGGTCGAGGCGGTGCGGGGCATGGGGCTGGACCTGCCCATCGTGCCCGGTGTGCTGCCCATCACCAACTCGACCCAGCTGCTGCGTTTCAGCGATGCCTGCGGCGCCGAGATCCCGCGCTGGATCCGGCTGCGGCTGCTGGCCTACGGGGACGACCTGGCCTCGATCCGGGATTTCGGGCTGGATGTGGTGAGCGCGCTGTGCGAACGCCTGCTGGCCGGCGGCGCGCCGGGGCTGCATCTGTACACCATGAACCAGAGCGAGGCGGCGCTGGAAATCGGCCGCCGGCTCGGCCTGTTGCCGCCGGCGGCGCCGGCTCAGGCCCTGGCGTCGCCCCAGCGCAGCGGGCTGGTGTCGTCGCCCCTGTACAGCGTGTCGCCGTGACGGTCCACGCAGTAGTCCGGTGAGACGATCATCTCGCTGAAGCGCATGTCGGCGGGGATGCGGGTGTATTCGAACAGGATGCTGCGCACCACCCGCGCGCCGGTGCGCACATGGCTGCCGTGGCCGATCCAGGTCGGGCCGATGATGGTGGCGCCCGGTTCGACCCGCACCCCGGAGCCCAGGTAGACAGGCCCCTCGATGGTGACCCGATCCCAGGCCACCGAGGTGTTCAGGCCCACCCAGATGCCGGGGCGGATCTCCCGCCCGGGCATGTTCATGCGGGCGACCTCGCCGCGCAGCATCCGCTGCAGCACTGACCAGTAGTCGCTCACCCGGCCGATGTCGATCCACTCGAACGGCCGGCTCTGCGCGAAGAAGGGCAGTCCCTGAGCGACCAGCGCCGGGAACAGTTGCGAGCCGATGTCGAACACCTGTCCCGGCGGCACATGCTGCAGCACCTCGGGCTCGAACAGGTAGATGCCGGTGCTCGCCAGCGTGGAGCGGGCCTGGTCCGGTCGCGGTTTTTCCTGGAAGGACTGCACCCGTCCGTCGGCTGCAGCGACCACGATGCCGTAGCTGGACACCTCGGCCAGCGGCACATCCAGCGTCACTACGCTCGCCAGGGCGCCCTGCGCACGGTGTTCGGCCACGGCGGCGGTGATATCCAGGTCGATCAGGGCATCGCCGCACAGCACCAGGGTGGTCTGGTCGAAGAATCCTCCGAAATCCTGGATGCGGCGCATACCCCCGGCCGATCCCAGCGGCCGGGGCCGGATGTCGCCGTGCTCGCGCACTCCTTCGTAGGAGTAGCCGAGCTGCACGCCCCAGCGGTGGCCGTCGCCGAAATACTCCTCGATCTTCTGGTGGTGCCAGGCCACGTTCACCATGATCTCGGTGACACCCTGGAGCGCCAGGTGCTCGATCAGGTATTCCATGACCGGCTTGCCCAGGATGGGAATCATGGGCTTGGGCAGGTCCCGGGTGAGCGGCCGGACCCGGGTTCCCTGGCCGGCGGCGAGGATCAGTCCTTTGGTCATGGAGGGCGGTGTGAGCGATGGAGGTTCAGTTGCCGCCCTGTTCCAGGCCGCTGTGGGCGTGTTCATCCTGCGCGAGCCAGCGCACCAGCTGCGGCAGCGCGGCCTGCAGGGCGGGTGCCAGGGTGTGGGGCGGGTTGACCACGAACAGGCCGCTGGCCGGCAGACCGGGACGCCGCTCGGCGCCATCGACCCGGACCGGCAGGCGGCTGGATTTCACGGTCAGGCTGGCGTTGAGCCAGGGTCGGCCAGCCCGCTGTGCCAGCGTCTTCAGGCGCCGGGGCAGATCGTGCGCTTCGGGGCGGGGAATCAGCGGATACCACACGGCGTAGGTTCCGGTGGCGAAACGCTTGAGCGCCTCGGCCAGCATCTCGGCCACCGCCGCGTAGTCGGTCTTGAGCTCGTAGCTCGGGTCGCACAGCACCAGCGCCCGGCGCGAGGGCGGGGGCAGGAACCGGCGCAGGCCGGAAAACCCGTCCTCCCGCAGCACCGCGACCTGGCGCCCGGCCTCCAGTTGCGCGATGTTGGCCGCAAGGGTGCGCGAGTCCGTGGGATGCATCTCGAACAGCTTGAGCCGGTCCTGCGGGCGCAGCAGCCGCTGCACGATGAAGGGCGAGCCGGGGTAGATGGACGATCCGCCGCCGGGGTTGAAACCCGCCAGCGTGTCCAGGTAGTCGGCCAGCAGCGGCGACGGCGCCTCATCTGCTCCTGAATCAGGAGCAGACTTTCTTTTGATCACGGGGCCTGGAGCACTTTTTTTATCAGAGAGCAGGCGCAACACGCCGGCCGCCGCTTCGCTGCTGGTTCGGGCGTAGTCCCCGTCCAGCCGGTACAGGCCCGCGCCTGCATGGGTGTCGATCACCGTCAGCGCGGTGTCCTTGAGCGTGAGGTGCCGCAGCAGGGCGATCAGCACCGCATGCTTGAGCACATCGCCGTGGTTGCCGGCATGAAAGGCGTGGCGGTAGCTGAACATCGCGGCGATGGTAACCGGCGGCCGCGCCGGCGTCGGCCTCAGCCCGAACGGGCTCCCGGGCCGGGCGAGGCAAAACCGCCCTGGGCCTGCTCCAGCGCATGCCCCACCCGGTACAGCAGCGCCTCCGCGTAAGGCCGGCCGATGAGCTGCAGGCCGCAGGGCAGGCCGTCGGGCGTGGCGCCGCCGGGCAGGGACAGCGCCGGCAGCCCCAGCACGTTGATGGGCCGCATGAGGCGGGTGATCTCGTTGAGGATGCGGATGGTGCTGGCGCCACCCGAGGTGTCCACGTCCGACAGGCGCGGCACCGGGAAGGGCAGCACCGGGGCCAGCAGCAGGTCGCAGCGGCCGAATACCCGGTCGTCGAATTCGCGCAGCATGGGCCCGCGCAGCCGCTGGGCGGCCAGGTAACCGGGCAGCGTGGCGGCCAGGGTGGTCAGGATGCGGCCCTGCACCTGCGGGGTGTAGTCGGCGGCGCGTTCGCGCATCCAGGTCCCGTGGATGCCGATCACATCCCCCCAGGTCAGCAGGAACCCGACGGCGTTGACCTCGTCGAGGTCCGGCATGTCGATGTCGACCAGCTGCATCCCCAGGTCGCGGCAGTGCGCGGCCATGGCGCGCAGGCGCTGGGCCACGTCCGGATGCAGTTCGCGGTCGAAGTAGCCGCGAGGCAGCCCCACCCGCAGGCCGTGCACCGGGCCGTCCAGCAGGGCCGGGTAGTCGGGCACCGCGATCGGCGGGGTGCTGGCGTCGCGCGGGTCCTGGCCGGCTATCACCGAGAGCAGCAGGGCGTTGTCCGCCACCGTGCGGGTCAGCGGGCCGACCGTGTCCAGCGAATGCGACAGCGGCATCGCGCCCGCCCGTGACACCCTGCCGTAGGTGGTTTTCATGCCCACCACGCCGCACATCGCGGCGGGCAGGCGCACCGAACCGGCGGTGTCCGACCCCAGGGCACCGAACACCATGCCGGTGGCCACGGCGACGGCACTGCCGCCGGAGGAGCCGCCGGGGATGCGCTCCGGGTGCCAGGGGTTGCGG
>VERU01000563.1 GCA_018882485.1 Rhodoferax sp.
ATCGAAGGCCACACCGACGAGCGAGGCGGGCGCGAGTACAACCTGGCGCTGGGACAGAAGCGGGCAGAGTCGGTGCGCCGTTCCCTGGCTCTGTTCGGGATCGCCGAATCCCAAATGGAGGCGATCAGCTATGGCAAGGAAAAGCCGGCCGCTTCCGGACAGGACGAGGTCTCGCTGGCGAAAAACCGCCGGGCCGAGATCAGTTACCGCTGAGGCTGGCTGGTGAACCCGATGCACCGGTCTTTCCGCATGCCGTACCGTTGCGTGGCTGGCCTGCTGCTGCTGGCCGCCAGCAGCCTGTCCCAGGCGGGCCTGTTTGAAGACGACGAGGCACGCAAGGCCATACTCGACCTGCGTCAGCGCCTGGAAGCCGTGCGCCAGAGTGTCGATGGGGTCCAGAGAAATGTGGACACGGTGCAGCGCTCGGTGGATGCGGCGCGCCAGGATCAGGATGCGGCCCGGCGCGCCGCGACGCAGGCGCTCGAGGCGCTGGGACAGCAGCAGCAGCAGGCGCTGACACAGGCCTCGGAGGAGGCCGCGGTGCTGCGCCGTGGCCTGCTGGAATTGCAGGGTCAGATTGGCCAGTTGCGGGCCGAACTGGCCGAACTTCGGGGCCTGAAGGAACAACTCTCGCGCGATCTGGCCGAATCCCAGCGACGCCAGAAGGATCTGGCCCAGGGACTGGATGATCGGTTTCGCGCCCTGGAGCCTGTCAAGGTGAGTGTGGACGGCGCCGAATTCATGGCCGAACAGGCCGAGCGTCGGGCCTTCGAGAACGCCCTGGCCCTATTTCGCAAGGGCGACTTCAGCGCTTCGCAGAACGCCTTCGTCGACTTGCTGACCCGCTATCCGCAGAGCGGATACGCCGCGTCGTCGCTGTTCTGGCTGGGCAACGCCCAGTACGCCACCCGGGACTACAAGGAGGCCGTGGTCAATTTCCGGGCGCTGATTGGCCGCTCCCCCAACCACCCTCGTGCACCCGAAGCGGTGCTGTCGATTGCCAACTGCCAGATCGAGCTGAAGGACACCAAGGGCGCCCGCAAGACCCTGGACGATCTCGTCAAGGCCTACCCTCAATCGGAGGCGGCCACAGCCGCCCGTGACCGCCTGGCGCGGCTGAAGTAACCCCGCACTGCCATGCCGCCCGCCCCGTCGGACGTGGCCTCGCTGCAGGCCCTGGTGCTGGCTTGCGGATGGGGCATCTCCCTCCTGCTGGGTGTGTTGCTGCACCGCACCCATTTCTGCGCCATGGGCGCGGTGAGCGACATTGTCAGCATGAACGACTGGACCCGCATGCGCCAGTGGGCGCTGGCGGCTGGCGTGGCCCTGGCCGGTTTTGCCTTGCTGGTTCGGTTTGGCGGACTGCCCGCGGACCGTGTGCTGTATGCCTCCAGCCGCTGGGCCTGGCTGTCGGCGCTGCTGGGCGGCGGTTTGTTCGGCTTGGGCATGGTGCTGGCTTCGGGTTGCGGAGCCAAGTCCCTGGTCAGGGCCGGGGCCGGCAGCCTCAAGTCCCTGGTGGTGCTGGTGGTCATGGGCCTCAGTGCGTTTGCCACGCTCAAGGGGATCACCGCCGTGCTGCGGGCGAACACGGCGGATCGGGTGGCCCTGGATGTTCCGGCACCGGGCACGCTGCCGCAGCTCCTGAGCCAGCTCATGGGCTGGCCGGCCGGTACCACCGCGCTGGCGCTGGGTCTGGTCCTGGCGCTGGCCCTTGGCGCATGGGCCCTGTGGCCGTCCGGGTTCCGCCGTATTCCCAACCTGGTCGCGGGTACCGGCGTCGGGCTGCTGGTGGTGGCGATGTGGTGGGTCAGCGGCGTGCTGGGTCACGTCGGTGAGCACCCTGAAACCCTGCAGGAGGCCTTTCTGGGCAGCAGCTCGGGCCGGGCGGAGGCCCTGAGCTTTGTCGCGCCGGTGGCCTACGGGCTGGACTGGCTGCTGTTTTTCAGCGACGCCTCCAAGGTGCTCAGCCTGGGGGTGGTCTCGGTGGCGGGTGTGTTGTGCGGCTCGGCCGTATCGGCCTGGCACAACCGCAGTTTCCGCTGGGAAGGTTTTGCCGACGTGCAGGACCTGGCGCGCCACCTGGTGGGTGCGGCCTTGATG
>VERU01000069.1 GCA_018882485.1 Rhodoferax sp.
CCCCACAGCGGACCCATGCGCGGAAACAGCACAAACAGCACCGCCATGACCGGCGCACCCAGCAGCAGCATGCGTGCGGCCACCTGCAGGGCCTGTCGCAGGGGTGGTCGCCCCGCCGGCAGGTGGGCGTTGACCAGAGCGGTGAGCAGCCCCAGCAGCCCCACCAGCATCAGACCCGCCGTCATCAGCGTCTGCGAGAAGAAGAAGGTGGTGAGCATGGTGAAGAAGCACAGGAACAGCACCACGAACGCGTCGCGCCGCGCCCGCAACTCCAGCGTCTTGAGGGTCAGCAGCGCCACGATCAGGGTGGCGCCGGGCTCGCGCCCGAGCAGGGTACGAAAGCTCATCAGGGTGCCGGCGAGGGTCAGGCCCAGCAGCAGCAGCAGCCAGATGCGCCCGGGCAGGGGCCGGCCGGTCAGGGCCAGCCAGGCCCGCCACCCCAGTACGGCGTAAGCCATGGCGCTGCACCACAGGGGCAGGTTGGCTGTCTGGGGCAGCAGCACCCAGGCGATCACGGCCAGCGTGAACAGGGTGTCTCGCACCTCGCGCGGCAGCCGGGCCAGTGCAGCGCCCAGGCGGCTCAGGGGCAGGGCCAGTGGGGGAGAGGCCATGGTGTCAGTACCGGGCCAGGGCTTCCAGGCAGCGGCGCTTGTGCGCGTCGCCGCGGCCCGGGGGCAGCACGGTGGAACCCAGGCGTAGCCCGTATTCGAGGGCGCCCAGTTCAGCCTGCAGCACCCAGGCGCACAGGCGCGAGAGTTGCGGCTCGGTGCCGTGCACGCCGGTGTGCCGGATGTCCAGCCACAGGGCCATGCCCTGCGTCTGCGCCAGGTCGCGGCTGACCAGCTCGCCGGTGCTGGCGGCTTTTTTCCAGACCACCTGCTTCATGGGGTCGCCCCGTCGGTAGGCCCGCACGCCGTCGAATTCGCTGCCGCTGGCGCGCTGTCCGCCTTCGCGCTCGGGGCCGCTGGGTTCACCCTGGGGCAGCGCCGGGGGATGGGCTTCGGGGGCCGGGTAAATCAGCACCCGGGCTGCCGGCTGCCAGAGCGCCCAGACACGAAAGGTGCCCAGCGGAAACCGGGTCTCCACGGTGAGCATGGGCAGGGCGTGCAGGCCGCGCCGCCCGGGGTCGAACCCGATCTGCACCTGTGCATCGCCTTGTGCGGGCACATCCGTCCAGGCCCAGTTGCGAGAGCCCCAGACGGCCAGGCCGATGCCGTGCCGGGTTTGCGGCAGTGTGTTGTGCAGCCGGACTCGCAGCCGGGCCGGGGAGCCGGCAAACTGGGGCTCCGGGCTGATCAGGCTCAGCGCCAGAGCTCGCAGCGTGCGGTGGCCGATGAGCAGGCTGACCAGCCCGCTGCCGGTGAGCAGAAAGGTCAGCAGGTAGCCCAGGTTGAGTTCGTAGTTGATGGAGGTGGCCAGCAACACCAGCAGGGTGGCGGCCAGGGTCAGCCCCGGCCGGCTGGGCAGCACGTAGATGGTGCGCTGCGTCAGGGTCACGGCGTCGGCCGGCGGCAGGCGCCGCTGCGCCCAACCCTGCCAGCGCTGGCGCCAGGCTGCGGTGGCGTTCACCGCAGCGGCACCCCGTCCATCATGGCACGCACCTGCTCCAGCGGGCCGCGTCCGGCGTCGCCCAGCGGCACCAGCCGGTGCGCCACGGTTTGCGGCAGGATGGCCTGGATGTCGTCCGGGGCCACGTAATCGCGGCCGCTGAGCAGGGCCTGCGCCCGGGCGGTGCGCAGCACGGCCAGGCCAGCGCGCGGGCTCAGGCCCTGGGCAAACCATTTGCCGTTGCGGGTGGCGGCCAGCAGGTCCTGCAGGTATTCCAGCAGGGCCGGCGCGGCGTGCACCTGCTGCACCGTTTGCTGCAGCGCCTGCAGCTCGGCCAGCGTCAGCAGGGCGGGCAGGCCATCGAGCCGCTGGCGCGGATCGCCGCCGGCCAGCAGCTCGCGTTCGGCCGCCCGATCGGGGTAGCCCAGCGAAATGCGCATCAGAAAGCGGTCCAGCTGCGATTCGGGTAGCGGGTAGGTGCCCAGTTGCTCCACGGGGTTTTGCGTGGCGATCACGAAAAACGGCTGGGGCAGGGGACGGGTCTGGCCTTCGACGGTCACCTGGCGCTCTTCCATGGCTTCGAGCAGGGCGCTCTGGGTCTTGGGGCTGGCGCGGTTGATCTCGTCGGCCAGCAGCACCTGGGCGAAAACAGGCCCGGGGTGGAACACGAAGCTCTCGCGGGCGCGCTCGTAGACCGACACGCCGGTGAGGTCGCTGGGCATCAGGTCGGCGGTGAACTGAACCCGCGAGAACTGCAGGCCGAAGGTGCGCGACAAAGCCTGCGCCAGGGTGGTCTTGCCCACGCCGGGTACGTCTTCGATCAGCAGGTGCCCCCCGGCCAGCAGGCAGACCACGCAGTCGCGCGTCTGGCCGTTTTTACCGACGATCACCGTGTTAAGCTGATCGACCAGCGACGTCAGTTTGTCGTGGATCAGTGTGCGCAGGTCGGGTTCTGGTTTCATGGTGTGACGTTAACAAATATTCAGACGACGGGTGAGGCATCGTGACGACGGGTTACTACACGCACCGGGATTGCTGGAAACACGAAATGGGACGCGGGCACCCGGAATGCCCGGACCGGCTGTCGGCCATCGAGGACCGGCTGCTGATCTCGGGCGTGGCCGACGCGCTGGATCGGCGCGAGGCGGCGCTGGCACCCCTGGCCGACATCGAGCTGGCGCACGGGCGCATGCATGTGGCGGCGCTGCGTGGGCTGGGCGACGGCCTGCGTGACGATGTGCAGGCCGGCGGTCCTGGCCATGTGCAGCTGGACCCCGACACCGCCATGAACGTGAGCACCTGGGACGCGGCCCTGCGTGCGGCCGGCGCGGCGCTGGCGGCCACCGATGCGGTGCTGGCCGGTGAGCTGGAAAACGCTTTCTGTGCGGTACGCCCGCCGGGTCACCACGCCTGCCGCGACAAGGCCATGGGGTTCTGTTTCTTCAACAACGTGGCCATCGCGGCCCGCTACGCCCTGGAGCGCCACGGGCTGCAGCGGGTGGCCATCGTCGATTTCGATGTGCACCACGGCAACGGCACCGAGGACATCGTGGCCGGCGACGACCGCATTCTAATGGTCAGTTTTTACCAGCATCCGTTCTATCCCGAAGGCGGCAGCCGTTCCGACGCGCCCAACCTGCTGAACGTGCCGGTGCCGGCCTACACCCGGGGCGAGGCGGTGCGCGCGCTGGTCAACGACATCTGGCTGCCCCGGCTCGATGCTTTCGCGCCGGAGATGCTGTTCATCAGCGCCGGGTTCGACGCCCATCGCGAGGACGATCTGGGGCAGCTCGGGCTGGTGGAGCAGGATTACGCCTGGATCACCCGCCGTCTCAAGGAGGTGGCGCAGCGCCATGCCGGCGGGCGCATCGTGTCGTGTCTGGAGGGGGGCTACAACCTGAGCGCCCTGGGCCGCAGTGTGGAAGCCCACCTGCGGGTGCTGGCCGATGTCTGACCCCGCCCTGGTCGATCTGCAGGGCTGGCTGGGCGCACTGCTGCGCCCGTCGGCGTTGGCGGAACTGGCCGCCTTGCTGCTGGGTGCCGGCCTGGCCTGGCTGGTGGCGGTGTTGCTGGCACGGGCGGCCGGGCAGCGCAACGGCCCGTCCATTCTTTTCGGGCAGCGGGGTATCGACGGGGTGCTGTTTCCGGCCCTGTGGCTGATGCTGGCGCTGGTGGCGCGCACGCTGCTGTCGCATTGGATGCCGGTGGCCATGTTTCGCATCGCCATTCCGGCGCTGCTGGCGCTGCTGGCCATCCGGCTGGGTGTCAAGGTGCTGCAGGTGGCCTACCGCGAGACGCCGCTCGTGCGCACGCTGGAGCGCAGCATCTCGTGGCTGGCCTGGGTGGCCATGGTGCTGTGGGTCAGCGGTCTGCTGCCGGTGGTGCTGGAGGAACTCGACCAGATCACGTGGAAGCTGGGCGACTCGCGCATTTCGGTGCGCACCCTGATCGAGGGCAGCCTGACCGCGGGCGCCATGCTGCTGCTGGCCCTGTGGGTGTCTTCGGCCATCGAGGCCCGGCTGCTGCGCTCGGCCAGCGGCGCCGAGCTGTCGCTGCGCATGGCCATCAGCAACGCCACGCGCGCGCTGTTGATGTTTGTGGGCCTGCTGCTGGCGCTGGCGGCAGTGGGTATCGACCTGACGGCGCTGTCGGTGCTGGGCGGCGCCATCGGCGTGGGTGTGGGGTTCGGGCTGCAGAAGCTCGCGGCCAATTACGTCAGCGGCTTTGTGATCCTGGCCGAGCGCAGCATGCGCATCGGCGACAGCGTGCGGGTGGACAACTTCGAGGGCCGCATCACCCAGATCAACGCCCGCTACGCGGTGATCCGCGCCACCACGGGGCGGGAGTCCATCGTGCCCAACGAGATGCTGATGACCAGTCGGGTGGAGAATCTCTCGCTGGGTGACAGCCGGGTGGCCCAGACCACCCTGGTGACCGTGGGCTACGACAGCGACCCCGATCGGGTGGTGGCTCTGTTGCGCGAGGCGGCCCTGGGCCCGGCGCGGGTGCTGCGCGAGCCCGAGCCCGCCGTGGCCCTGTCGAACTTCGGCTCCGACGGGCTGGAGTTCACCGTGAGCTACTGGATTGCCGACCCCGAAAACGGCACCCTGAACGTGCGCTCCGAGATCAACCTGGGCATCCTGCGGCTGCTGCGGCGCGAAGGCATCGATATCCCCTACCCGCAGCGGGTGGTGCACACCCGGATCCACCCGGCCGGCTGAGCCCGGCCTACAATCCAAAAAGCACGGTCGTTCTTTTTCGCGCCCGATCTGTGGAATGTCGTCTGCACGACCAGCCCTGCAGGGCGTGCGGCCTAGAATCCACAGGTTGACGTGCACGTCAATGCCGGCATCACCGTATCGATAACGCTCTGGAGTGAGAACAATGAAAGTCCTGGTTGCGGTCAAGCGGGTGGTGGACTACAACGTGAAGGTCCGCGTCAAGTCGGACAACAGCGGGGTGGACATCGCCAACGTCAAGATGAGCATGAACCCGTTTGACGAAATCGCCATCGAGGAGGCGGTGCGCCTCAAGGAAAAAGGCGTGGCCACCGAGATCATCGCGGTGTCCTGTGGCGTGACGCAGTGCCAGGAGACGCTGCGCACGGCCATGGCCATCGGTGCCGACCGCGCCATCCTGGTCGAGACCGCCGAGGAACTGCAGCCGCTGGCGGTGGCCAAGCTGCTCAAGGCGCTGGTGGACAAGGAACAGCCCGGCATGGTGATCCTGGGCAAACAGGCCATCGACGACGATTGCAACCAGACCGGCCAGATGCTGGCCGCGCTGGGCGACATGGCGCAGGCCACCTTTGCCAGCAAGGTCGAGCTGGTCGACGGCCGCGCCCAGGTGACCCGCGAGGTCGATGGCGGGCTGGAGGTGCTGTCGCTGGCGCTGCCGGTCGTGGTGACCACCGACCTGCGGCTCAACGAGCCCCGCTATGTCACGCTGCCCAACATCATGAAGGCCAAGAAGAAGCCGCTCGATGTGGTCAAGCCCGCCGATCTGGGCGTCGACGTGACGCCCCGCATCCGCACGATCAAGGTCGTCGAGCCGCCCAAGCGCGGCGCCGGCGTCAAGGTGGCCGACGTGGCCGCGCTGGTCGAGAAGCTCAAGAACGAAGCCAAGGTCATCTGAGGAGTCCACGAACATGACATCCCTGGTCATTGCCGAACACGACAACGCCAGCCTGAAGGCGGCAACCCTGAACACCGTGGCCGCTGCCCTGCAGTGCGGCGGTGAGGTCCATGTGCTGGTGGCCGGCCACCAGGCCGCTGCTGCGGCTGCGGCCGCCGCCCAGGTGACGGGTGTGGCCAAGGTGCTGCATGCCGACGCAGAAGGCCTGGCCCATGGCCTGGCCGAGAACGTGGCCGCACAGGTGCTGGCGCTGGCCGGCAGCTACAGCCACATCCTGTTCGCCGCCACGGCATCGGGCAAGAATGTGGCCCCGCGTGTGGCCGCCAGGCTCGATGTGGCACAGCTGTCGGATGTGACGCGCATCGAGAGCGCCGACACCTTCGAGCGCCCCATCTACGCCGGCAACGCGCTGGCCACGGTGCAGAGCCTCGATGCCACCAAGGTGATCACCGTGCGCACCACGGGCTTCGACCCGGCGGCCGCCAGCGGGGGCAGCGCAGCGGTGGAGCCGGTGGCCCCGGTGGCGGCCAGCGACAAGGCCAGCTTCCTGCGCAGCGAGATCGTCAAGCTCGACCGGCCGGAGCTGACCTCGGCCAAGATCATCGTCTCGGGCGGACGGGCGCTGGGCTCGAACGAGAAGTTCATGGAAGTCATGACGCCGCTGGCCGACAAGCTGGGCGCGGCCATGGGCGCCTCGCGCGCGGCGGTGGATGCCGGCTACGCGCCCAACGACTGGCAGGTCGGTCAGACCGGCAAGATCGTCGCGCCCCAGCTGTACGTGGCCTGCGGCATCAGCGGGGCCATCCAGCACCTGGCCGGCATGAAGGATTCCAAGGTGATCGTGGCGATCAACAAGGACGCCGAAGCCCCGATCTTCTCGGTGGCCGACTACGGGCTGGAGGCCGACCTGTTCGAGGCCGTGCCCGCGCTGACCTCGGCGCTCTGATCCCGGGGGCGGTCCTGCGCAGCCGCAGGCCGCCCATTTGCCATGCCCCTCGCGCCTGGGGGCGGCCGGCCCGAAGCAGGGCTGGCCCGGCAGGCGCCTGCCCCTTAGGAGACCCGCGATGACGTACAAGGCCCCGATCCAGGACATGCTGTTCAACATCCGCCATCTGGGCGGCATCGACCGGATCGCCGAGATGCCGGGCTACGACGAGGCCGGCTTCGAGACGGCGCAGGCGGTGCTGGAGGAGGCGGCCAAGTTCACCGAACAGGTGGTCGCGCCGCTGAACTGGGAGGGCGACAAATACCCGTCGAGCTGGCACGACGGCAAGGTCACCGCCACACCCGGCTTCCGCGAGGCCTACCGGCAGTTCACCGAAGCGGGCTGGCAGGGTCTGCAGCACCCGGTGGACTTTGGGGGCCAGGGCCTGCCCAAGCTCATCGGCGCCTCCTGTGGCGAGATGCTGAATTCGGCCAACATGAGTTTCGCGCTGTGTCCGCTGCTCACCGATGGCGCCATCGAGGCCCTGCTGACCGCCGGCTCCGACGAGCTCAAGGCCACCTACCTGGACAAGCTGGTCAGCGGCGAGTGGACCGGCACCATGAACCTGACCGAACCGCAGGCCGGCTCGGATCTGGCGGCGGTGCGCACCCGGGCCGAACCGCAGCCCGACGGCACCTACAAGGTGTTCGGCACCAAGATTTTCATCACCTGGGGCGAGCACGACATGGCCGCCAATATCGTGCACCTGGTGCTGGCCCGCGTGGCGGGGGCGCCCGAAGGCGTCAAGGGCATCAGCCTGTTCGTGGTGCCCAAGTTCCTGGTCCAGGCCGATGGCTCGCCCGGGGCACGCAACGATGTGCACTGCGTGAGCATCGAGCACAAGATGGGCATCAAGGCCAGCCCCACCGCGGTGCTGCAGTACGGCGACCACGGCGGTGCGGTGGGCTACCTGGTGGGTGAGGAAAACCGGGGGCTCGAGTACATGTTCATCATGATGAACGCGGCGCGCTACGGCGTCGGGGTGCAGGGCATCGCGATCGCCGAACGGGCCTACCAGAAGGCGGTGACTTTCGCCCGCGAACGGGTGCAGAGCCGGCCGGTGGATGGTTCGCTGCCCAAGGCCGGACCCATCATCCATCACCCCGATGTGCGCCGCATGCTCATGACCATGCGGGCCCTGACCGAGGGGTGCCGGGCCATGGCCACGGTGGCGGCGTCGGCCTTCGACGCCGCGCACCACCATCCCGATGCCGAGGTGCGCCGGGACAACCAGGCCTTCTACGAATTCATGGTGCCGCTGGTCAAGGGCTACAGCACCGAGATGAGCCTGGAGGTCACCTCGGCGGCCGTTCAGGTGCACGGGGGCATGGGCTTCGTGGAGGAAACGGGCGTGGCCCAGTACTACCGCGACGCCAAGATCCTGACCATCTACGAGGGCACGACCGCCATCCAGGCCAATGACCTCATCGGCCGCAAGACCGCGCGCGACGGTGGTGCCACGGCGCGGGCTCTGGCGGGTCGCATGGCCCAGACCGAAGCCGAACTGCTGGCGCAGGGCAGCGCCGACGCCCAGGCGGTGGCCCGCCGGCTGCAGTCGGCCCGCCTGGCCTTTCTGGATGTGGTGGACTTTGTGGCCGGCCAGACCAAGGCCAGCCCGAACGCGGTGTTTGCCGGCAGCGTGCCCTACCTGATGCTGGCCGGCAACCTGATGGCGGGCTGGCAGCTGGCCCGCGCCCTGCTGGTGGCCCAGGACCATCTGGCGCGCGGCGAGGATGTGGCGTTCATGCGGGCCAAGGTCACCACCGCCCGTTTCTACGCCGATCACCTGCTGACCCGGGTGCCAGGACAGCGCGATGCCATCGTTGACGGCGCCAGCGCCGTGACAGCCCTGCCTCTGGAAGCGTTCTGACGGTATCTGTCTGCTATTTTGTCAATAGCAAACTATCCATGACGGGTAAGGCCTAGGGCCATATTTTGATGACAGGAACCACGATGTCCCGACTGCCCCCTGTGCTGCAGAACCTGCCCTTTCCGGTGATCGGATCGCCGCTGTTCATCATCAGCAACCCTCGATTGGTCATCGCCCAGTGCGTGGCCGGCGTGGTGGGCGCCATGCCGGCGCTCAACGCCCGGCCGGCCGAGCAGCTGGAGGCCTGGCTGATCGAGATCACCGAAGCGCTGGCCGCCCACAACCGGGCGTACCCGGACCGGCCGGCTGCGCCGTTTGCCATCAACCAGATCGTGCACAAGAGCAACGACCGGCTGGAGCACGACATGGCGCTGTGCGTCAAGTACAAGGTGCCGGTGATCATCACCTCGCTGGGCGCGCGCGAGGAAATCAACGCCGCAGCCCATTCCTACGGCGGTGTGGTGCTGCACGACATCATCAACAACACCCACGCCCACAAGGCCATCGAGAAGGGCGCCGACGGCCTGATCGCCGTGGCGGCCGGCGCCGGCGGGCATGCCGGGCTCAAGAG
>VERU01000070.1 GCA_018882485.1 Rhodoferax sp.
GTGCAGGATCTGCGCGGCCTCCACCATCTCCAGCATGAAGGTGGACTGGGCATTGGCCAGGTCGTCGGCGGCACCGATGCGGGTGTGGATGGCATCCACCGGCCCGAGCCGGCAGGCCGACGCGGGCACGTAGCTGCCCATGCTGGCCAGCAGCACGATCAGCGCCACCTGGCGCATGTAGGTGGACTTGCCGCCCATGTTGGGCCCGGTGATGATCTGCATGCGCTGGCGCGGCCCGAGCCGCGTGTCGTTGGCGATGAAGTCGCCCCGGCTGGCCTCGGCCAGCCGCGCCTGCACCACCGGGTGGCGCCCGCCCTCGATCTCGATGCAGGGCTCGCGCACGAACTGCGGGCGGCACCAGTCCAGCGCCAGCGAGCGCTCGGCCAGCGCGCACAATGCATCGAGCGACGCCACCGCCCGGGCCAGCCGTGTCAGCGCCGGTACAGAGGGCTGCAGCGCATCCAGCAGTTGCTCGTACAGCCACCTTTCCCGGGCCAGCGCCCGTTCCTGGGCGCTGAGGGCCTTGTCTTCAAAGGCCTTGAGCTCGGGCGTGATGAAGCGCTCGGCATTCTTCAGGGTCTGGCGGCGGCGGTAGTCGTCCGGCACGCGGTCGAGCTGGCCCTGCGTGACCTCGATGTAGAAGCCGTGCACCCGGTTGAACTGCACCCGCAGGTTGGCGATGCCGGTGCGCGCGCGTTCGCGCGCCTCCAGCGCCAGCAGGAAGTCGTCGCTGTGGGTCTGGATGGCCCGGAGCTCATCGAGCTCCGCATCGAAGCCGTCGGCGATCACCCCGCCGTCGCGCACCAGCGCGGCGGGCTCGTCTGCCAGCGCCCGCCGCAGCAGGGCGGTGCATTCGGGCGGCGCCTGCAGGGTCTCGAAAATATCGGTAAAAACCGAACCCAGCCCTTGCAGAATAAGGCGAATATGCTCTGTTTTTTGTAGCGTCTGACCCAGGCCCGCCAGCTCGCGGGGACGCACCTGCCGCAGGGCGATTCGGGCGGTGATGCGCTCCACATCGCTGCTGCCGCGCAGCCGCCCGCGCAGGCCCGCCACGGCGCCTTCGCGCAGCACGGCCAGCGCCTCCAGCCGCTGCTGCGCCTGGGCCCGGTCGCGCCGGGGCGCCAGCAGCCAGCTGCGCAGCAGCCGGCTGCCCATGCCCGTCATGCAGGTGTCGAGCAGCGAAAACAGGGTGGGCGCGTCCTCGCCGCGCAGCGTTTGCGTCAGCTCCAGGTTGCGCCGCGTGGCCTGCGGCAGGTCGATCAGTTCGTCGCTGCGCTGCACCCGCAGCGTGTGCAGGTGTTCCAGCCGCCGGCCCTGCGTGTGTTCGGCATAGGCCAGCAGCGCCGCCGCTGCCGCCTGGGCCTGGGCCAGCGCTTCGGCGCCCCAGGGCGCCAGGCTGCCGGCCCGCAGGTGCGCCAGCAGCTCGCGCTGCCCCAGCCCGGCCTCGAACTGCCAGTCGGGCCGCGGCGTCAGCACCGGGGCCGGGTTCAGGCCGCGCAACGCCGCCTCGAAAGCGGGGGTGGCGCCGGCGCTGTAGAGCAGTTCGCCCGGCGCAATGCGCGCCACCCATTCGGGCAGCGCATCCACATCGCACTCCGCCAGCGCCAGTTCGCCCTGCGTCAGGCTCATCCAGGCCAGGCCGCAACGCAGCCGGCCGCCCGCGTGCACCGCCAGCAGCAGCGATTCGGACTTGTCGCCCAGCAGCTCCAGATCGGTCAGCGTGCCCGGCGTCACCACCCGCACCACCTTGCGCTCCACCGGTCCCTTGCCCCCGACCTCGCCCACCTGCTCGCAGATGGCCACCGACTCGCCCAGCCGGATCAGCCGCGCCAGATACCCCTCGACCGAATGAAAGGGCACGCCCGCCATCAGCACCGGCTGTCCGGCCGACTGGCCGCGCGTGGTCAGCGTGATGCCCAGCAGCTGCGCGGCCTTTTCCGCATCCTGGTAGAACAACTCGTAGAAATCGCCCATGCGATAGAACAGCAGCGTGCCTGGATGGCCCGCCTTGAGGGCCAGGTACTGCTGCATCATCGGCGTGTGCGCGGAAACATCCGCCGCCCGGGCCTGCGGCGATGCGCCCGTGGTGTGGCTTCCAGAGGGAAAAGTCATCAGCTCCAGGGACCTGGACGGCCCGAACAGGGTGCCGGAGGCCGGCGTCGGGTCCGATTATCTGGTCTGCCAACGCGGATCGGGTCGGCGGTGAAGATGTCCTGGCTGCAAGCCCCGGCGGGTTTTGCCAGATCGGGTGGATGCAACGCTGACTCCCCCGGCCGTTTTGACAAGGCCCCTCCCTTTTGATATCTTTAAGATATCTACCTTCAAAGGAGCCGGAGATGAAAGCTGCAGCAGCCCAGATCGCCTTCCGTTATCGCCCGCAAGACAGCGCAACGGGCGTGACCCGCACAACGACCAAACGTCTGGCGGAAGTGTTGGGTGTTGATGAAACGCAGGTGATTCACCTGGCGCTGCATGAGCTGGCCACCAGGTTCCTGCCCCAATACGAGGCAGATGAAGGGGCATTGACCAAAGCCCAACTCAATCAGGTTAAAAAATCTGCCCCGAAGGCCAAAGGCGGCACCGTCCGCAGCCGTCTTTTTGAATTGGAAAACGCCTAATGCGCTGGTGGCCGGAACCCACGGCTGGCGAAATCGTCTGGTGCCACTTCGCCGACAACATTCACCCCAAACCCAAACCACGCCCTGGTCTGATTGTTTCGACCAAGGATGATGAAGGCATGATCTTCGTGAGCGTGGCATACGGGACGAGCCAAAAGACGGATCGCCTCTACAGTGGGGAATTCAGGATCTCAAAAAGCGAGCACCCCGCTGCCTATGCCAGCGCCGGTTTGAGCTTCGACACCAAGTTCGACCTGAGAAACGTTCTTGAGCTTCCGTTCAACGACGCCTACTTCTCCGTTCCACCCCACGCGCCACACGGCCAAATTCCAAAGCTCGGAACCCTGCATCCGAGCATGGTCCGGATTGCCGCCACCGCTTTTGCGGCGGCAAGCAAATCCCGCTTCGTTCAATGACCCGTGGGATTGAACAGCCCCGGGAATTGAGGAGGCTCCAACTTTTAAGAGAATGGAGCCATGAACAGGTCACCCAGGTTCTCCCCTGCCATCGCAGGGCATGCGCACCTCGGCGGCGCATCCGGGCCCTGATCGAGCGACCGCAAGGAGGCAGACGTTGGAAAGCCAGAAGGAACACGGGGAAAAGGTCTACCAGACCAAGCGGCCGGACCAGGTGAGCTAGTTCCAGGAGCATTCCGCCCGCTCACTGGAGATCATCCATTCGGTTGGCGCGTCGAAGGACGCGCGCATCATCGACGTCGGCGGAGGAGCTTCGACGCTGGTGGGCGATCTGCTGGCCGCGAGATTCAGGTACATCGTGGTGCTGGATTTGTCCATGGGACAGCTCGAGGTTGCCCGCGGTCGCCTCGGTGCCATCGGGGATTGCGTCGAGTGGATCGCGGGGGACATTCGAAGCGTGGCGTTGCCGGAGCAGGCGTTCGACATCTGGCATGACCGGGCGGTCTTCCATTTCCTGACCGAACCGCAGGACCGTCTGGCCTACGTGCGGCAAGTCATGAAGGCCGTCAAGCCCGGGGGGCATGTCATCGTGGCGACCTTCGCTCCCGATGGCCCTGCGCAGTGCAGCGGGTTGCCCGTGGTTCGCTACGCGCCCGAGCAGCTCCATGCGGAATTCGGGCCGCCGTTCGAACTGGTCGAGCACGCCAGCGAGGCCCACACCACGCCGTGGGGCTCGGTTCAGCATTTCGTCTACTGCCACTGCCTGATGCGCCATTGATCGGTTCACGGGCGTGCCTGAGCGTGGTTGCGGTCGTGGTGTTCGCCTTTCGGCGTTCACTACACCGTTATCAGCCGCATGGATGCGTGCGAAAAACTCTTCTCTTATTGCATCCGGGAAAAGGACAAGAATACGCCCTCGCCCCTGCGGCCTTCATGTGTCTTCATGTCCCCGGGGACCCTGGGGGCTGTCGCACCGATCCATCATGGGTACACAAATCGGCCGGAAAGCGCATGTTCAAGCAGTTCAATGAAGCGTCGAACCCGTGCCGGTATGAGTCGTGATGTGGTCAGGGCCTGTACCTTTACCTCCGAGGGAATCCATTCGGGCAGCAAACGCACCAGTTCGCCGTTGTTGCGGTAAACATTCGCTAGGCGTTCATCCAGGAGAGCCACTCCGCAGCCCTGCAGCGCTAGCTGGCACGCCAGATGCGGTCCCCCCGAAACGAACCGTCCATTGATGTTCACCTTGAGCTTGGGGCCCTCGGGCGCATCGACGGGTCGCATGGACCAGATGGAGGCAGATTCGTTCGCCGTCAATCGAATGCAGTCCACTTTCGAGAGGTCTTGAGGCACTTTGATCACAGCGCCACAGGATTTCATGAAGGCTGGGCTGGCGTAGATACCAAGCTTGAGTGCGCCGAGCGGCCGGGCGATCAGGTTCGAGTCGCGCAGCGGCCCCATGCGGATCGCCAGATCGAGGTGGTTGGTCAGCAGATCCTCGACCTGGGAGCTCAGCGATATCTCGACTCTGACCGCAGGGTTTTCTTTTGCGTATCGGGTCAAAACCGGGGCGAGGTGGAGGTTTGCAAAGTCCGGAGTGCAGGTCACGCGCAAGACGCCACTGGCGACGTGGATCGCATCGGAGATTTCTTCGTGCGCGAGCGTGGCCTCGTCCACGAGGTGCTTGCAGCGCTGGTAATAGGCCATCCCTTCCTCGGTGGCCTCGACCTTGCGGGTCGTGCGGTTCAGAAGGCGAAAGCCGATCGTTCTCTCTAGAGCGGAAACGCGCCTCGACAGCGTCGATGCAGGTATGTCCATACGCTCTGCCGCTCTGACAAAGCTTTTTGACTGGACCACCTCAATGAAGAGGGCAATGTCGCTCAAGAGGTGCTTGACCATGACAAATTATGGCAAAAATGGATCACTGTTATCAGAAATGACTATTTATCAACAAAAACAAGATAAATAACATGCGGGTGTCAACAACTTATCAAGGATTCATCGATGACCCGTCCTGACAGACGCAACTTCCTGAGCGGAACGGCCGCCAGTGCGGCGGCCGCTATCGGCGCAGTCGCGCTCGGCGCCAACCCGTCTTCGGCAGAAGCAGCAACCTCAACCACCCCCACCAAGGAGAAAACAATGCACGCATCGAACCACGCCTCATTCAAAGTTGAAAATACCGCCCTCTTGTTGGTGGACCATCAGGTTGGCACCATCGGCTGGGCCGGGGAGCTTTCCGGCAAAGACGAACAGGATCAGCTGAAGATGTGGGTCCGGGTGATGGCGCGCTTTGCGAAGAGCGCGGGTATGCCGATCGTTCTGACCAGCAGCCTCGAGACAGAGGCACAAGGGCCGTTGCTGCCCGAGTTCAAGGAAATGATGCCGGCGGAATACGAAGCCCGCATTCAACGAACCGGCGTCATCAACGCCTGGGATGACCCGAAATTCGTGGCGGCAGTGCGTGCCACCGGCAAGAAGAATCTTTTGATGGGTGGCCTCACCACGGACGTTTGCCTGGTGCCGCCTGCGCTGTCTGCGCAAAGCGAAGGCTTCAACGTGGTCGCATTGCTCGACATCTCAGCGGCTTGCACGAAGATCGCGGCTCAGAACTGCCGCGACTTGCTGCAGAAAGCAGGAATTGAAATCATGACCGTGACGCCCATGATCACCAGCATGCTCGGCAACTACAAGAACCCAGCCTCCGGCGGGTTCTTCGGAGCCTTTGAGAAAGAAGGCGTATACGGGGCGTTTGCCAAAGGCAATCTCCGATAGACGACGAAGGCGCACGTAGTGGACCGAGTGCAAAGCCCGCCGCGATGGAAGTCCGTAGCCATGAGCTTCCTGGTGGTATACCCCTTGCAGTCCGGATTGAGCCACTGGGTCGCGCCGCTCCTGAGTTGGCTTCCCGCTTGGCTCAGAGACGCGGTGGTCGTGGCGCTCATGTGCACCGCCTTGTCCTACAGTCTGCCGTCGATGACGAGCGCGCTCAGTTGGAGGCGACGCTCGTGACGAGCGGGAGACCCGCACGGCCAAAGGCGTCACCTCCCTTGCCAAGGATCGGTTCGGCAGGGTCTCGGGGGGCGCAGCAGAACCTGGGCGGGGATCGATCGATCCATCCCGCTCATGCCGTGTGGGAGCCGCCCCAGCGCATGCCAGGCGTTCAGCCGGCCCGTGACGCCTGGGCCGGCTTGCGCTCGTACCAGTGCTGGCTGCGGTTGACGATGCTCACGACCAGCAGCATGACCGGCACCTCGATCAGCACGCCCACCACGGTCGCCAACGCCGCGCCGGAGTTGAAGCCGAACAGGCTGATGGCGGCGGCCACGGCCAGCTCGAAAAAGTTGGAAGCACCAATCAGCGCGGAAGGGCATGCGATGTTGTGTTTTTCGCCTACGGCCCGGTTCAGCCAGTAGGCCAGTGCGGAGTTGAAAAACACCTGGATCAGGATCGGCACGGCGAGCAGAGCGATGACCAGGGGTTGCTTCAGGATCGCCTCGCCCTGGAAGGCAAAGAGGAGCACGAGCGTCGCCAGCAACGCGGTGATGGACCATGGGCCGATGTGGGCCATCGTGGCATCGAATGCGGCCTGCCCCTTTTTCAGCAGTGATTGGCGCAGCCACTGGGCCAGGATCACCGGAATCACGATGTACAGCACGACCGACGTCAGCAGCGTGTCCCACGGCACGGTGATGGCGGACAGGCCCAGCAGGAACCCCACCAGCGGCGCGAAGGCGAACACCATGATGGTGTCGTTCAGGGCCACCTGAGAGAGCGTGAACAGCGGGTCGCCACCGGTCAGCCGGCTCCACACGAACACCATCGCGGTGCAGGGCGCCGCGGCCAGCAGGATGAGGCCTGCGATGTAGCTGTCGAGCTGCTCCGGCGGCAGCAGCGGCGCAAACCAGTGCCGGATGAACAGCCAGCCCAGAAAGGCCATGGAGAACGGCTTGACCAGCCAGTTCACAAACAGGGTGACGCCAATGCCTCGGACGTGTTTTCGCACTTCGCCAAGCGCAGAGAAGTCCACCTTGAGCAGCATCGGGATGATCATCACCCAGATCAGCAGGCCCACGGGGAGGTTGACCTTTGCGATTTCCATCCGACCGATTGCCTGAAACGCGCCGGGCCACACTTGTCCGAGGGCGATGCCTGCGACGATGCACAGGAACACCCATACCGTCAGATACCGCTCGAACCCGTTCATCGGAGCGCCCGCCGCTGGCGTGGCGGTGGTTTCGCGGGGGATGCTCATGGCTTATGGGCCAGCCAGTGCGCGTGCGGCGTCCTGCAGCTGGGTCCTGGCCAGCTTGTCGGCTGGCAGGCTGGTGAGCAATTCGAGCCGTCGCTTCAGAGCGTGCAGCGTTTGGCGGAAAGCCTCGAGCTTTTGCGCTTCGGTGCCGTTGCCCCCGGAGGGGTCGGGATAGCCCCAGTGGGCGGTGGCCGGCTGGCCGGGCCAGTAGGGGCATACCTCGCCGGCTGCGTTGTCACACACGGTGATCACCAGGTCCATGCGCGGGGCGCCGGGCCTTCCGAATTCATCCCAACTCTTGCTGCTCAGGCCGTCGGTCGGGATGCCTGCGCTCTCGAGCACTTGCAAGCTCAGCGGATGGGGTTGCGGGTTGTCGCGTGGACTGCTGCCAGCCGAGTAGGCCTTGAAACGGCCGTGCCCGATGTGGTTCAGGATGGCCTCGGCCAGGATGCTGCGCGCGGAATTGTGCGTGCAGAGAAACAGGACGTTCAAAGGTTTGCGGGTATCGGTCATGGGTTTGGTCAGCAGCAGGAAGATCTGGAGGTACTCGGGCCGCAGCAGGCTGACTTGGCTTTTGGGGAGATCGCAGCGACAGGGGGCGCGCAGCAAGCGGACGCGGCTTGGGTAGCCGGCTCTGGTGCGCTGGCGGGGCCGCAGCATGCGGCTTGAGCCGATGCGGCCGTGGCGACAGGCGGGCAGCACGCTGCGGATTCGGCGGTCTTGCTGCTTTCGTTGAACACAGGGATGTTGCCCAGCGTATGAAAGTGCTCCCACGCAATGCCTTGAGGGTCGGTCACCCAATGCTTTTCGCTTCGGGCGTAGCAACAGGTGGTGGCACCTTCGTCGAGCAGGGCCATGTCGGCGGATTCAGCGCGGGCCTTGAGGTCGGCCAATTCGGAGGGTTCATCGACTTGGAAGCCCAGGTGGTCCAGGCCGGCCTTGTCGCCGCGCGTCGAGATCGCAAAGTTCACGCGGGGATCGTCGAGCATCCACTTGGCGTAGTCGGCTTCGACGCGCGCCGGTTCGGCTGCGAACAGCTTGGAATAAAAGCCGATGCTCTTGGCCAGATCGTCAACATGCACATGGACGTGGAATCTTTTCATGGAGTTCTCCTGGGTGGGTTTAGCAGTCGCAAGCCGTGGCCGCAGGGTTCAGGCAAGCGGCTCCCTGGCAGCAGTTGGCGGTGAGGTAGCCCAGCAGTTCGTTCATGGTGTCGAACGATGCTCGGTAGACCAGGTTGCGGCCCTGCCGCTCCTGGCTGATGAGTCCCGAGTGGGCGAGTTCTTTCAGGTGGAAGGACAGCGTGTTGGGCGCGACATCGAGTTGTTCAGCCAGCACGCCGGGCGTGAGCCCCTCGCTGCCCGCGACAACCAGGGCGCGGAACACCCTCAGGCGGACTTCCTGGGCCAGTGCGGCCAGGGATCGGACGACGTCGATTTCTTCCATAAAGCGACTATACAACGATAATAGAAATGTTGTAAAGTAAGCTGTCTATCGGGTACGGTTTGTTAAAAGCCAGCTGCGCTCGGCCAGAGAACAACGCCGTCAAGGAATTTATGCCATCACATTTCACTCTCATCGACGCTCCGACCAAGTATTTGTTCTTTACCGGAAAGGGCGGGGTCGGCAAGACCTCGGTATCGACGGCGGTCTCGATCGCGTTGGCCGACTCGGGCAAGAGTGTTTTGCTCGTGAGCACGGATGCGGCGTCCAATCTCGATGAAATGCTGGGTATCGAGCTCAGCAATCAACCCGTTGCGGTGCCGGGTGTTCCTGGCCTGTCGGT
>VERU01000071.1 GCA_018882485.1 Rhodoferax sp.
CTCCAGGACATCGATGTGCGCCGGCAGCACCCGTTTTCCCAGGGAACCGAGCAGGAAAGAGCTTTTGCGGTAGAGCGAGCCGCCACTGATGGCCTGCACCAGGGATCCCAGCAAACCCGCGGCCAGCGGTGACTCGAACAGCACCGGGCACTCGGTCGTGGCCAGCTTGCGTGAGTTCAGACGGCTCAAGGCCCGCTCGGCCGCGTAACGCCCGACCGCCTCGGGTTCCGGCAGATCGTCGGCACTGCGCATCGACGCATACCAGGCATCGCGCTGCATCGCGTCGCCGCGCCCAGCGATCGGCGACACCCCAATCGAATGCCGGGAGCTGGCGTAACCCCCTCGAAAGCCCCGCGTATGGGCACTGAAAAAGTGCGACTGCTGGGCCGAGACGCTGGCCCCTTCGCTGTTGTCGATGCGGGGGTCGGTGTCAAAGGCGGCCGACTCGGCGCGCAGAGCCAGTTGAGTGGCCGCTTCGCTGGTCAAAGCCCAGGGGTGGAACAGGCCTAAATCGTGTCGTTGCTCGCCAGGGGCCGCAACGTCCGCCGCGTCCGGCAGCGCGGCATAGGGATCCTGGGCCGTGAAACGGGCAATGTCGTAGGCCGCTTGCACGGTCTGGCGTACCGCCAATTCCGAAAAATCCGAGGTGCTGGCGCTGCCGCGACGCTGCCCCAGGTAGACCGTGACCGACAGCGACTTGTCGCGGTTCTGTTCCACATTCTCCAGTTCACCCCGGCGTACCGACACGCTCAGCCCACTGCCCTCCGAGGCCTCGGCCGCGGCATCGCTGGCACCCAGGTGGGTGGCGTGGGTTATGGCCTGATCAACCAGGTGTTCGAAGAAATCGCGGCTGTAGCTGAAGCCGTGCGCGCGGGTGCCGGCTTGTCGTTCAGGATGGGGTGTCGTCATGGCGGCAGCTATGATACTTGGCTATGCCACGCAAACCGAAGAAGGGCTATTTCGTCCGCGGTGAATTCGTTGCCGCGGGCAGCGCGCGCGACCTCGAACTCAAGCAGGCACTTCGGGGCTCCGATGCGCCGAGCCGCACCGAACTCAAGCGGGAAAGCGAGGCTGCACAGCAACTGGGCGAGTCCCTGCTCAGCCTACGGGCCGACCTGCTGACCGCTCTGAATCTACCCGACAAACTGACCCTGGCCCTGCAGGATGCCCGGCGCATCACCGATTTTGAAGGCCGGCGACGTCAGATGCAGTTCATCGGCAAGCTGATGCGGCAACTCGAACCCGATGGGCTCGCCGCCGCCCGTGCCGCGCTGGAACTGCAGCACCAGGGACTGCAGCACGACACCGATCTCCTGCACCAGGCCGAGACCTGGCGCGAGCAACTGGTGCGCGACGACGGCGCCCTGCCCCGCTGGCTGGCCGAGCACCCCGACACCGACGTACAGTCCCTGCGGGCTCTGGTGCGCCAGGCTCGCAAAGATCTTCAGGCCGGCGCGCCCGGATCCGCCCCCCGCCAGGGCCGTGCCTATCGCGACCTGTTCCGGCAGTTGCGCGCGCAGTTGTCATCCGAACCCTTGCCCTCTAACCCCGTCGAACCATGAGTCCGGCCTTGCCCATTGAACCCGATGCCGTGAAGATCGGCCTGGTATCCATCAGCGACCGCGCGTCCAGCGGTGTCTATGCCGACCAGGGACTGCCCGCCCTGCAGGGCTGGTTGCAGCGGGCTCTGAAAAATCCGGTTCGGTTCGAAGCCCGGCTGATTCCCGACGAGCACGAGCGCATCAGTCAGACCCTGGTGGAACTGGTCGACGCGGGTTGCGCCCTGGTGCTGACCACCGGAGGCACCGGACCGGCACCGCGTGACGTGACCCCGGAAGCCACCCTGGCCGTCGCCGACCGCACCCTGCCCGGTTTTGGCGAGCAGATGCGCCAGATCAGCCTGAAGTTTGTGCCCACCGCCATCCTTTCCCGGCAGGTGGCGGTGATCCGGGGCAACAGCCTGATCATCAACCTGCCCGGCCAACCCAAGGCCATCCAGGAGACGCTCGAGGGCCTGAGACAGGACGGCGGCGCAGTGATCGTGCCCGGAATTTTTGCGGCCGTGCCTTATTGCATCGACCTGATCGGTGGGCCCTACCTGGAAACCCATGACGAAGTTTGCAAGGCCTTCCGGCCCAAGTCGGCACAACGCCCGGCCGTCTCTGCCCACCCCTGATCACGCGGCTGACAGGCTCAGTGATCCACCAGGCGGTTGAGCCGGGCTGCCTCGAAGTGCTCGCTCGTGGCGGCATCACCGGGCACGCAGTTCGACTCGGATCGATGGGCCTGCAGCGTTTCGATGGCCTTCCACAATAACGCAATCTGATGCTCCTGCCCCGCAGCGCTATCGATCAGGCCACGCAAGGCCTGGCTCAGCGGGTCGTCGTTCTGGGTCACGCCATAAGCAGAGAACCCCATGCGCGAGGCCGCCGCCTCGCGTTGCACCTCCTGATCGGCGTGGATGATGCGAGCCGGATTGCCCACCGCCGTGGCACCTGCGGGCACCGGCTTGGTGACCACTGCATTGGATCCGATCTTGGCCCCGTCCCCCACGGCGAAGCCCCCGAGCACCTGCGCACCGGCGCCCACTACGACATTGCGGCCCAGCGTAGGGTGGCGCTTGGCCCCCTTGTACAGGGAAGTCCCTCCCAGCGTAACACCCTGGTAAATGGTGCAGCCATCGCCGATTTCCGCGGTTTCGCCCACCACCACTCCCATCGCATGATCAAAAAACACGCGCTCGCCGATCCGGGCGCCCGGATGGATCTCGATCCCCGTCAGGAACCGCGCCACATGGGAGATGAACCGCCCCAGCCACTTGAACCCGTGCTGCCAGCACCAGTGGGCGCGCCGGTGGAGCACCAGGGCGTGCAGGCCGGGATAGCAGGTGATGACCTCCAGCCGGCTGCGGGCCGCCGGGTCCCGGTCGAGGATGCACTGGATGTCGGAGCGGAGTCGGGACAGCATGGCGGCAGTCTAGCGGCTTGACGGATCATCGACCGCCATGGGGCCATCGGTTCCGGTCGCCGGGCCGGCCAGACGCTCGACGTGGCGCGCAATACCGCGCAGGATGTGGATCTCCTCGGAGGTGACGGCGGCACGGTTGAACAACTGGTTCAGCCGGGGCATGAGCTTCTTCGGCGCAGCGGCGTCCAGAAAGCCCAGCGCCACCAGCGCACGCTCCCAGTGGGCCAGCATCGCTGCAACCTGCGGCGCATCCGCCGCGGATCCGGCTGGCACCAACCCGCGAACGGGCTGGTGCGACCCCAGGGCCAGACGCCACTCATAGGCGATCAGTTGCACCGCTGCGGCCAGGTTGAGTGAACCAAAATGCGGATTGGTCGGAATGCTGAGGCAGGCATGACACCGGTAGACGTCGTCGTTGCGCATGCCAAATCGCTCCGATCCGAACAGGAACGCCACCCCAGAATGGGAGGTAAAAAACGGCTCCGACCCTTTTGAATACTGGATTTCCTGCTCTGATTTCAGGAGTAACTGGAAATGCTCGCGGGGGGACCGGGTGGGTGGACCGAAGTCGCGTGGGGTCATCGCCGTGGCGCACAGATGGGTCATACCGTCCAGCGCTTCGTCCAATGTGGCCACGATGCGGGCGCGCGCCAGCACGTCGTTGGCACCGCTGGCCCGCTGGACCGTTTCTTCGCGCCGCAGCACATTGGGCCAACGCGGCGCCACGAGCACAAGGTCGTCGAAGTCCATGGTCTTGATGGCGCGGGCGGCCGCACCCACGTTGCCGGCGTGGCTGGTTTCAATCAGGACAAAACGGGTGTGCATGGCCAATTCGGGCCTGGCTGGGCAGCCGGCCGGATAAAATGGCGGCATTGTCGCTGCGCGCATCGCCGCCTTCGGATCCGCCCTTCACGTTCGGTCCACCCACCTGTGGGCCGACGCCAACCCCACCCAACCATGTCCTTCGCCAACCAGCACCCGATGATCAACGTTGCCGTCAAGGCAGCCCGAGCCGCCGGCAGCCTGATCAATCGCGCTTCGCTGGACATCGATTCGGTGCAGGTCACCCGCAAGCAGGCCAACGACTTCGTGACCGAGGTCGACCGGGCCGCCGAACAGGCGATCATCGAAACCCTGCTCACCGCTTACCCGGGTCATGGCATCTGGGCCGAAGAATCGGGCCGCCAGCACGGCGCACGTGACTCGGACTTCGTGTGGATCATCGATCCACTGGACGGCACGACCAACTTCATCCATGGCCTGCCGGTGTATTGCGTCAGCATCGCGCTGGCGGTTCGTGGCAAGGTGGAACATGGGGTGGTCTACGATCCGACCCGCAACGACCTCTTCACGGCAACGCGGGGGCGCGGCGCCTTCCTCAACGAACGGCGCATCCGGGCGTCACGGCGCACCCGCCTGCAGGAATGCCTGATCTCCACAGGCTTCCCGTTCCGCCAGGGTGACGACTTCAACGCCTATCTGCGGATGATGGGCGATGTGATGCAGCGCACGGCTGGGCTGCGGCGGCCGGGCGCAGCCGCCCTCGATTTGGCCTATGTGGCTGCAGGCTACACCGATGGCTTCTTTGAAACCGGCCTGCAGGCCTGGGATGTGGCTGCGGGTTCACTGCTGGTCACCGAGGCCGGTGGCCTAGTGGGCAACTTCACGGGCGAACCGGATTTTCTCGACCAGCAGGAATGCCTGGCTGGCCCCCCCCGAATTTACGGGCAGCTGGTGAGCCTGCTGGGCCGGTACAGCAAGTTCGCCAGCGCTGGCGACAAGGCGCAGGCCCGGGAGGCCATTGCGGCCCTGAGCCGCGAACGCGCCACGAGCCCCGATCCCGGTTGACGGTGCAGGCCTGCCGGCCGGGCCGCCAGACCCGGACTCACTGCAGCGGAACGCCGGTCTTGGCCTGCAACTCTTCCCGGCTCACGCCGGGCGCCATTTCCACGACCTTGAGCCCGTGCGGCGTCACATCGAGCACGGCCAGATCGGTGATGATCCGGTCGACCACGCCCACCCCGGTGAGCGGCAGGGTGCACTGGGGCAGGATCTTCAGGTCGATCGACCCGTCCTTCTTGCGGGCCACATGCTCCATCAGCACCACCACACTGCGCACGCCCCCCACAAGGTCCATGGCGCCACCCATGCCCTTGACCATCTTGCCGGGAATCATCCAGTTGGCCAGGTCGCCTTTCTCGCTCACCTGCATGGCGCCCAAAATGCTCAGATTGATCTTGCCTCCCCGGATCATGGCAAAGCTGTCGTGGCTGCCAAAGATGCTGGACCCCGGAATCGTGGTCACGGTCTGCTTGCCGGCATTGATCAGGTCGGCATCCACCGCGTCTTCCGTTGGGAACGGTCCGATGCCCAGCATGCCGTTCTCGCTTTGCAGCCAGACCTCGATGTCGGGACGAACGAAGTTGGCCACCAGCGTGGGCAGGCCGATCCCCAGGTTGACGTAGAAGCCATCCTGCAATTCCTGGGCGGCGCGCGCCGCCATCTGGTCGTGGGTCCAGGCCATGGTCAGACTCCTGCCTTTTCAGTGATGGTACGTTTTTCGATGCGTTTTTCCGGGTGCGCGTTGAGCACGATACGGTGCACATAGATGCCCGGCAGATGCACCGCATCCGGATCAAAATGCCCTGTCTCGACGACCTCCTCCACTTCGACCACGGTGATGCGACCCGCCATCGCCACCGCCGGGTTGAAATTGCGTGCGGTGCGCCGGAAAACCAGGTTGCCGCTGCGGTCGGCCTTCCAGGCCTTGACCAGGGACACCTCGGGCAGCAGAGCCCGCTCCATCACGTGCAGGTGCCCGTCGAACTCCCGGGTTTCCTTGCCTTCGGCCACCAGCGTGCCCACGCCGGTGCGCGTGTAGAAGGCGGGAATACCAGCTCCTCCCGCACGCAGCTTTTCGGCCAGCGTGCCCTGAGGCGTGAACTCCAGTTCCAGCTCACCAGCCAGATACTGGCGCTCGAACTCCTTGTTCTCGCCCACGTAACTGGAAATCATCTTGCGGATCTGCCGGGTCTCCAGCAATTTGCCCAGTCCGAAGCCATCCACCCCGGCGTTGTTCGAGATCACGGTGAGATCGCGGACACCGATCTCGCACAGTGCGTCGATCAACGCCTCGGGAATTCCGCACAGCCCGAAACCACCCACCGCCAGCAGTTGACAGTCGCGCACGATACCCTGCCGCGCGGCGGCGGCACTGGGAAAGACCTTGTTCATCACCACTCCTGAAACCTGAAGACACCGCTACGATACTACCTATGTCGATACGTAGTATTTCGTAAGGGGGAAACCCTGATGGCTGCCGCCGAGGGACCTGCTGCCCCGATCGACTACCGGCTGGCGTTCGAATTGGCGCCGATCGGCCTGGCGCTGTCGCGCAACCGCACCATGGTCGACTGCAACCGGCGGCTTTGCGAAATGTTCGGGACCGCCCGCGAACTGCTGGTGGGCCAATCGTTTCAGGTGTTGTACCCGAGCGCACTGGAGTTCGAGCGCACCGGCCAACGCATTGCACCCATCCTGAACCGGGCCGGCACATACGCTGACAACCGAATCATGAAGCGCTCCAACGGCGAGACTTTCTGGTGCCACGTCACCGGCCGCGCCCTGAACCGCGACGCACCGCATGAAGCGGGCATATGGACTTTTGAAGACCTGGGCTCCCGCCGCGCGGTCAGCGCCGATTTGACCGGGCGCGAGCGCGAGGTCGCGGCCGGGGTGATGGGCGGGCAAACGTCAAAGGCCATCGCCCGCTCTCTGGGGATCAGCCACCGGACGGTGGAAATCTACCGGGCCAGACTAATGCGCAAATACCAGGCGGCCAACACCGGCGAACTGGTGCAGCGCCTGATGGCCGGTTGAGCGCGCCGAACAACCGGATGGCAATGCGCCGGCGTACGTGGTCCGCGCACGCCCTACTCGATCTTCAGGTTCTGGCTCTTGACCACCTGGACCCAGGCCCGGTAATCCGCCTCGATGAACGCAGCCTGCTGCGCCGGGGTTCCGACCGCCGGCTCCACCGCTTCCGAGCGGAATCGGGCCATCACATCCGGCATGGAGACCATCCGGTGCAGGGCGCCGTTGAGACGCTCGATGACCGGGGCCGGAGTGCCCGCCGGCGCAGCAAGAGCGAAATAGTTCAACACATCGATCCCGGCGAACCCCGACTCCGTCATGCTGGGCACGTCGGGCAGCGCCGGCGAGCGCCGGGCGCTGGTGACCGCCAGGGCCTTCACACGCCCGTCCTTGATGAAGGGCAGCAGCGCCGGAATGGTACCGGTCACCAGCTGAACCTGGCCGGCCATCATGTCCAGGGTGGCCGGAGCCACACCCCGGTAGGGAATGTGGGTGATGAACGTACCCGTGAGCGCCTTGAACTGCTCCAGCACCAGGTGATTCACACCACCCGCCCCGGCCGAGCCGTAATTCAGGGCACCTGGCTTCTGACGCGCCAGTTCCATCACTTGCTTGAGAGTAGTGGCCGGCAGGCTGGTGTTGGCAGCCCAGACCAGGGGGCCGGTGGCAATCAGGCCGACCGGCGCAAACCCCTTGAGAGGGTCGTAGCCCGCCGTCGGCAACGAGGCAGCCACCGTGGTATAGGGGGAGGCTACCAGCAGCAAGGTGTAGCCATCGGGCGGCTGCTGCGCGACAAACTGCGTGCCGATGGCGCCGGATGCGCCGGTGCGGTTTTCCACCACGAAACTGCCGCCCAGAATTTCGCCCAGCTTCTGCGCCACCAGGCGGCCCATGGCGTCGGTTCCGGCACCCGGCGCAAACGGCACGACGATGCGCACCGGGCGCTCGGGATAGGCCGGGGCCTGCGCCCGGACACCGGGCCAAGCCGCCAGCAGAGTGGCCGCCAGGGTCTGCTGGATGGCGCGTCGGCGGTCGTTCGGTCGATTCATGGGGCGTCTCCTGGCAATGAAGAATCGAAGACTGCATTGTGACAGCGCACCATGACAGCAGGATGACGCCCGATGTCGGGCCGGCCAAAACCGGATAATGCGCGCCATCCCAGCCGAGGACTCAATCCATGTCGCGTTACCCCTTTCCCGAACTGCAGGACCTGCCGCAGGATATCCAGGAAAAGATCCTGGCCGTGCAGGAAAAAGCGGGCTTCGTGTCCAATGTCTTTCTGGCGCTGGCCCGGCGACCCGCGGAATGGCGTGCCTTTTTCGCCTACCACGACGCGCTGATGCTCAAGGAAGACTCGGGACTGAGCAAGGGCGATCGGGAGATGATCGTTACCGCAACTAGTGCGGCCAATCGTTGCCTCTATTGCGTCGTGGCGCACGGGGCCATCCTGCGGATTTACGAGAAGAAGCCCCTGGTTGCCGATCAGGTCGCCGTCAACTACCGCAAAGCGGATATCTCGCCGCGGCAACGGGCCATGCTGGACTTTGCCATGAAGGTCTGTCTGCAATCGGCCGAAATTGCAGAAGCAGACTTCGCCGCGCTGCATGCCCACGGCTTCAGCGACGAAGACATCTGGGACATCGCGGCCATCACCGCTTTTTTCGGGCTGTCCAACCGCATGGCGTCCTTCAGCGACATGATGCCCAACCCCGAGTTCTACCTGATGGGCCGGGTTCCGAAATCCCGCTGATCAATCGGCGACCAGGCGTCGCAGCCAGTCGGGCAGAGGACGCGACTGTTGCGCCCGAAAGTCGGTCCAGACGGTGGTGGCACCGCCGGCCGCACAGATCCGAAGGGGATCATCACTGCGGGCCATGGTGACCCAGGTCTCGAAAGTGCTGCGCCCCGGATCGCTGGCAAACATGCGCAAATGCACATCCCCTGGATATTCGAGTTGCCGATAGAAGTTGCAGAACGCGTTCACAATGACTGGGCCCTCGCCCTCAGGCCCGGGCATGCATCCGATGCGGTACAGCCAGTCGATGCGACACACCTCCATCAACCGGAAGTACGCGGTGTTGTTGAGGTGACCCACCGCGTCCATGTCACCCCACCGTATCGGGTGGTCCATTTCGTACACCAGCTTTTTCTTCTCGGGCAAATCGATGCGCATCGCAGTCAGCGGCTCCGGTTCAGCTTCGCTCGATCGACCGCTACGCAAGCCGCTCG
>VERU01000564.1 GCA_018882485.1 Rhodoferax sp.
GCCTGGCGTTCGCAGGCCCGATGCAGGTCCGACAGGGCATCCACACCTGTGGAGTCGATGTAGATCAGGTGACTCACGTCCAGCACCAGGTCAGAGGCCGGGAGCCGATCCTGCAGCAGTTCCACCAGCTTGACTGCACCGAAAAACAGGGCGCCATGCAGCCGGTAGGCCGCCGCTCCCTGGCCCGGGGACAGGGCCACATGGTGATCGGAGGCCACCGGATCGATGCGCGACAGGCTGGAGATGCGGTAGATGAACGTCAGGCAGGCGGCCACCAGCCCCACTTCGACCGCCACCGTCAGGTCGAACACCACGGTCAGTACGAAGACGGCCACCAGCGTGATGCGGTAGGGCAGCCGGAACTGGCGCAGGTGCATGAATTCGCGCCACTGACCCATGTTCCAGGCCACGAACATCAGGATGGCCGCCATTGCCGCCATCGGGATGTGGCTGGCCAGCGGAGCGGCCAGCAGCATCACCAGCAGCAGGGTCAGCGCATGCACCATGCCCGCGACGGGCGACGTGGCGCCGCTTTTGGCGTTGGTGACGGTGCGCGCAATCGTGCCGGTGGCCGGCATGCCGCCGAAAAAGGGCGCGACCAGATTGGCGATGCCTTGCGCCATCAGCTCCTGGTTGGGGTCGTGGCGGTGGCCGGTCAGGCCGTCGGCCACGCGGGCGCACAGCAGCGACTCGATCGCGCCCAGCAGAGCCAGCGTCAGCGCCGGCATGAAGAGAAAGCGTGCCGTCTCCCAGTTCAGCGCCGGCCATTGCAGGGACGGCAGGCTCGACGGGATGCCGCCAAAGCGGCTGCCGATGGTCTCCACCGGCCAGTGCCCCAGTGCCACGCCGGCGGTGGCCAGCACCAGCACCACGACCGAGCCCGGCACCAGGGCCAGGCGTGCCAGCGCGGGACGGCGCCGACCCCAGGCCGGCAGTGCGAACTGCCACAACACCAGCAGGGCCAGGCAGGCCAGCGCCAACAGGGTGGTCGGGAGACTGCGGGTGGGCCACGCCGCCTGCAGGGTGGCCAGCAGGTTCAGGAAGTCGGCCGGCAGGCTGGCAACGCGCAGACCGAAAAAGTCCTTGAGCTGCGACAGTGCGATCAGCACGGCGATGCCATTGGTGAAACCGATGACCACCGCCACCGGGATGAAGCGCACCAGGGTACCCAGCCGGAACAGACCCATGGCGAGCAGCATCAGGCCGGACAGCGCCGTGGCAATCAGCAGGTTGGCCACGCCAAAGCGCTCGACGATGCCGTAGACGATCACGATGAAGGCGCCGGCCGGCCCGCCGATCTGCACCCGGCTGCCGCCCAGCGCCGAGATCAGAAAGCCAGCCACGATGGCCGTGACCAGCCCGGCTTCGGGTTTGACGCCACTGGCGATGGCAAACGCCATGGCCAGCGGCAACGCCAGCACGCCAACCGTGACACCCGCGCCCAGATCCCGCAGCAGCCGCTGCCGGTCGTAGCCTTGCAGTGCGGGGATGAGCTGGGGGTGAAAGCGCAGGGTCACATGCGGCTTTCCGGCAGGCGTTTGCGGGCGGCGTTGGCCTCAGCGCACCCGCAAGCCGGGTGTGGCGCCGGCATCGGGGTGCAGCACAAAGATGCCGGGTTGCGCTTTCTCGTTGCCATGGCTGGCGGCCAGCACCATACCCTCGGACACACCAAACTTCATCTTGCGTGGCGCCAGGTTGGCCACCAGCACCGTGAGCTGCCCGGTCAGCTGCTCGGGCCGGTAGGCGCTGGCGATGCCGCTGAAGACGTTGCGCAGCCGGGGTTGACCGGCGGCATCGGTCTCGCCGGCGTCCAGCGTCAGGCGCAGCAGTTTGGTGGAGCCTTCGACCGCCTCGCACTGCACGATTCGGGCGATGCGCAGGTCGACCTTCGCAAAATCCTCGATGCCGATGGTCGGACCGATGTCCTCACCACCGGGTGCTACAGATTCAGTAGCTACCACCCCAGTATCCACGGGGGCTGGAGCCTCAAACAAGGCCTCAAGTTGTTTGACGTCAACCCGCTGCATCAGGTGCTGGTAGGCGCCGATGCGGTGGCCTCCTAAGCGCCGACGCGTGTCCGCCCAAGAC
>VERU01000072.1 GCA_018882485.1 Rhodoferax sp.
ATGTTGCGCCTGGCTCGGTGCTCCTGACCATGGAGATTCCCCAGCACCTTCTCCATCAGAACAGCCCCCTCGTCGTTCAGGGCCTGCCTCAAATCAGACATGCGCAGCACTTCCTGCGCATGTCGAAAATCGCTCACGACATAAGCTGCCATAACCCACCCATAGGCCTGATTTGCATCGGTATCGTTTCGAACGAATTCATTTAGATCGAATTCGCTACATTAGATGCAATCTCGATCCCTGTCAAGGCCGCTACGGGTAATCACCGAGAGGCGCCTCAGACCGACTTCCGGAAAAGAGCCGAATCAGAGCGCTCTGGCCTGGCGTTTCATGAGTTGCCAAATTTCACGGTGCGCGGCCCGGTAACCTGTTCCCACTGGAATTCGATCCTCCACGAGTTGATGCAGCTTCGGCAACGCATGAAATGGCATCTGCGGCGCCAGATGATGCTCCGCATGAAAATTCATGTTCCAGGCAATGAAACGCCAGGGCCAATCGACCCGGCTGGATCGGGTATTGACCAGGAGGTCGAATTGTGTGGGCCGACCGGCATGCTCGGCCATTCGTATGAACCGCATGACCGGTTGCCCCAACAGCAAGGGCAACAGCCAGTATTGAAACAGGGCGCTGGCTCCACTCAGCATGGCCACCCCCAATGCAAGGTACAACGCGGCGTGGAGTCGCGCCTCCCAGATCACGGTCGATTTCTTCGGCCCGGGGATAAACTGGCGCTCCGCGTCGTTGAGCCGGCCCAAGGCCCGAACGAAAACACCCGAGAACGCGTTCCACCAGTAGGGGACTCCGCTGAGGTAAAACCAATAAGCCCAACGGCTCCGCGGCAGGGGGATCATCTGCGGATCGCTGCCTGTCCGGTTGGTGTGAGTATGGTGGTCTGTGTGCTCGTACCGGAAATGCACCTCGGGCACCACAATGATGGCGCCAATCAAACTGGCCACCCATTCATTGAGCCGTCGCGTCCTGAAAGCCGAATAATGGGCACATTCGTGCTGCGGAGCAAACAAGTGCACCAACAGCACACCCAACAAGAACATCCAAGGCAAGGCCAACCAATCCTCGCCCGCCCAGGCGACCAGGCTGCCGGCCACCAGGATGGAAGCCAGATGCCCTGCCAAGTGCAGCAAAGCATGCCGGTTGGTGCGTTGCATCAGGCTGTTCATCGTCTGGCGAGGCACCAATGTATGAATGACCTGGCGAGCCGCCCTGGACTCGGCCGGCTTTATCGGTGCGTCAACGTTTGACAACGACTCGGGCATCGAAAACCCCTCAGGTACAGGTTCAAACAGCGCTCATGATGCCAGATGAGGCCAGGGGGCGCGTGCGTCCCCCGTGTGATTGACCGTCGTATTAATTGATTGAATAAACTCTGGCGACATCGCGCAATTCCGGAGAAATTCAATGCAGCGTAAGGACAGTGAGTGGTTTGACCGCATGTACAACAACCGGGCACGCGTTCCTGAAACGCCGCACATCCTGCGCACGTGGGCGGAACGCTCGGCCCGAGTGCGTCAATCCGTAACCACGGACCTTGATGTGCGGTATGGATCCCACGCCAGCGAAACGCTGGACGTGTTTCCTTCACGGGTTGCCGATGCGCCGGTTCTGGTCTTCCTGCATGGAGGATATTGGCGGGCCCTGGATAAGGCAGACCACTCCTTCCTCGCCCCGCCCTTCGTGGAACAGGGTGCCTGCGTGGTGATCCCGAATTACGCATTGTGCCCAGGCAAGGACACCGACAAGGTCACGGTACCCCGGATCGTGATGCAGATGGTCGCCGCACTGAATTGGGTATGGCGGCATATACGGCGGTACGGCGGTAACCCCGGTGATATCACCGTTATGGGACACTCGGCGGGAGGACAACTCGCAGCCATGATGCTGGCCTGCAATTGGCAACAGGTCGATGCAGACCTCCCGGTACAGCTTGTGCAGAAGGCGCTGTCGATTTCAGGCGTCTATGACCTCGAACCCATTCGGCATGTGCCGTCGCTCCCGGAACTGAAGTTAACGGCCGAAGACGCGCGACGGTGCAGCCCGGCGGCTTTTTCAGCTCCCAGGAACGGCCTGCTCTACAGCGTCGCCGGAGGCGACGAGAGCGAAGAGTTTCTCCGACAGAACCGGCTGATCCAGCAACGATGGGGCAGGCGACGAGTTCCTGTGTCAGCGGTCTTGCCGGGTCTGCACCATTTCAGCGTGCTCGAGTCTCTGATTGAAGACGGCAGTTCGCTGAACACGATGGCAGGTCAACTCATGAAGCGCGCTGTGCCATGATCCGAATCGACCCCAAAGTCATTCAGGCTCGCTCCCACCCTTCCCGGCCAGAGACCATCGGCTCGGCGCCATGAACCTGCACAACATCGAAGCGTTTCTTGCAGTTGCCGATACCGGGAGCTTCACGGCCGCGGCGCGGCGCCTGGAAAAGACCCAGTCGGCGATTTCGCAAGCACTGAGACAGCTCGAAGATGAATTGGGCGTCGTTCTGATCGATCGAACAACGCGACAGATCGCGCTCACGTCGGCTGGAGATTTGCTTCACGGACGGGCTGCTCGGTTGATCGACGACATCAAGGCGATGACATCCCTGCTGCGGGAACACACGCACAACAAGCTCACCCATCTGCGAGTCGGCATGGTGGACTCATTTTCCACCGCGCTGGTCCCGGAATTCATCCGAGGGCTGCAGGCGGAAGCGCACAACCTGTCCATGTGGACCGACGTGACTCCACGGTTGGGCGAGGCCATACTGGAGCGCCGCGCCGACATCGTCCTGGTCAACAATGCTTTTGACGATGAGGGTCAGTTGAACAGCCACGAACTGATGAGAGAGCCCTTCGTGCTGTTGCTTCCTGCCGAAGCCGTCTGGGCCCAGCCGGAACCCGACCTGAAACTACTGGCCCGTGTCCATCCGATGATCCGCTATGGCGGCATCTCGTTCACAGCGCCGCAAATCGAGGCTCAATGCCAGCGTCTTGGTATCACGCCCCTGCGACGTGTCTCCGTCGACAGCACGGACAAACTTGTAGCGTCGGTCGCCGCTGGCATTGGATGGAGCATCGGTACCCCCATGTGGCTGCTGCGCACGCCCGAATATCAACGAACGATCAAGGTTCAACCGCTGCCTGGAGACCTCTTTTTTCGCCGGCTCTTTCTGGTTTCACGTCGAGGTGAACTCGACGAGTTGGCTCTCAGACTGGCGCGGCTGTCTTCTTTGGTTCTGAATGACCTTGTGGAAAATGAGTTGCGACGCATATTGCCGCTCGTCCGGACCCACATCGAGCTGCCTCTGCTGTCGGCCGCCGGCGCGGATTCGGCTGGCTGGCGCGCAGACCGCATCAGCTGACTTAATGTCAACGCCATGGTCCGATTAATGGGCCGGCCCGACTCTTGATTGGGTCTTGCGCGGGACCAACGCACTGCGGATACTGCCCCTCCCGGGCAACCTTCCGACTCGACCCTACATGACCGTGACCGCACCCCTCCACTTCGCTGGTTACAACCTTCCCAAAGACCGCCCCAACGACGCGGCGTTCCAGTCGGTCCAGCCGGGCACCCCCGGCGGCGAATACCTTCGGCGGTTCTGGCACCCCTTCCTGCTGTCCGAGCAGCTGGATCACCGGCCGAAAGTGGTACGGGTGCTGTCCGAGGACTTGGTGGTTTACCGGGACCTGTCCGGTGGGTTGGGCTTGGTGCACAAGCATTGCGCACACCGGGGTGCCTCGCTTGAATTCGGCATCGTCGCGGAAAAGGGGATCCGATGCTGCTACCACGGCTGGCTTTTCAGCAACGATGGCGCGCTGTTGGAGACACCGGGTGAGCCCCCGGACAGCCCTTTGCGAAAGCGGGTGTGCCAAGGTGCTTATCCCGTCATCGAAATCGATGGGGTCATCTTTGCGTACCTGGGGCCACCGGATCGGCGCCCCCCGTTCCCAACCATGGACGCCATGGTGATGCCGGGTAATCGCATGAAGCCCTATCTGATTGCCTCACCCTGCAACTGGATCCAAGTCGCAGAGAACTCCATGGATCCCTTCCATGTGGCCTTTTTGCACACACGGATATCGGGGCCGCAGTTCAGCGAAGTTTTTGGCACATTGCCCTTGATCGATTACCACGAGACGCCAAACGGCTTTTTTTACACCAACGCTCGACGTGTGGGTGATTACATTTGGGTTCGATCGCACGACTACCTATTGCCCAATTTTTCTCAAAACGGAGCCATCTTCGAAAACGTTGAACGGGTTCGCTATTTCGGACGTCCCGGACTGACACGGTGGGTGACTCCAGTGGACGACACCCACACGCTGGTCATCGCCTGGCGCCACTTCAATGATCGTGACGATCCATCAGGTCTCGGGCGCCCCGAAGATGTGGGTGTGGGCAAGACCGATTTTTACGGCCAGAGCGATGCGGCGCCCTATGAGCAGCGACAAGATTCCCCGGGTGACTGGGAAGCCTGGGTCAGTCAGGGCCCCATGACCAGCCACGCGCGTGAACATCTGGCGACCACCGACAAAGGCGTTGCACTGCTCCGGCGCAAACTGCGCAGGGCGATCGATGCACTGGCAAACGGGGTAGAGCCGCTGCAAGCCAAACCCGAGGCGACAGGCGCCGTCGCCACGATGGCAGGGGACACCATTCTGCGCATCCCGTTGGACCCCAAGCAGGACGACCGGGAAGTGATCCTGCATGTTTGCCGGGCCGTCGCCGCCGCTCTGATGGAAACCCGACACCTTCCGGATGGCGAGCGACGTGCAGCCATGCAGGATCGTCTGTCCGGCCTGAATACCGCCGATGCTTCAGAGATCAACCCCGATCACGGCAAGATTTTCGAGTTCAAGACCCTGGGTTGAATCCATGACTGATTCCGTCCACAGTCTCTCAGGTCGGTCCATCATCACAGGCCTCAAGTCGGCTGGGGTGCGCTTTGTGCTTTCCGTCCCGGACATCACGACCAGCGAGGGGCTGCTGCGCCCAATCTCTGAGGATGGTGATCTGCGACTTGTGCGCGTCTGCAAGGAGGACGAGGGCGTTTCGGTGTGCGCAGCGCTCTCGTTCTGCGATCAGCGAGCGGTGCTCCTCATGCAACAAACTGGATTGATGGATTCCCTGAATGCGCTAAGAGCCATCGCGCTGGATTACTGCAATCCGGTCTGCATGCTGATCGGGTTGCTGGGCAAGGATCCAGCAGTGCCGCCCGCTCGATCCGAGAAACTCGGCGTTCGGGTTATTCAACCGATTCTGGATGCCATGGGCATCCGCCACCTGATGCTCGATACCGACGACGACCTGCCCGACTGCCTTTCGGCAATCGACGAGGCTTACCAGAGCAGTAGGCCCGTTGCCATCCTGTTGGGCAGGAGTCCGACATGAATGCCAGCATGCCGCGAGACGAGTGCCTGCGCGCGCTATCGAAGCATTACACCGGGCAGGTGGTTGTCGCGGTGTACACCACCTGTTTTGAGTGGCTTGCCATACGCCCGGACGCACTGACCTACGTATCGGTCGGCGCCATGGGTCAGGCAGGCTCTCACGCACTCGGACTCGCCCTGGGACGCCCTGATCTCGAGATTTGGGTGTTCGATGGCGACGGCAGCCTGCTGATGAATTTGGGCTGTCTGGTGACTCTTGCGGGTGCTGCGCCCCGAAACCTGACGCATTTCATTTTCCAGAATGGCACTTACGAGGCCAACGGACAAATGCCCTTGCCGGTCGCTCACTCCATCGACTTTGCAGACATGGCACGCGCTTCGGGCATCCAGCAAGCGGCGACGATCCATCAGATCGACGGACTGAATGACTGGATGAGCCGTCGTCGTTTGTCCGATGGGCCTGCCGTAGTGGACCTGCGGGTCCATGCGAGCGGCGTATCCTACCCGCAGCGCTACGACTTCATACACAGTGCGCAGGCCCGCGAGTCGTTTCGCACAGCTCTGGCTGCTCGCCCCAGGAGCCGATCCGATGCCGAATGAAGCCTGTCTGCGGGAGGGCGGCCTGTGCCACTATCGCAACTACATCGACGGGACTTGGTCAGAGGCTGATGGCGGGCAACGCCTCGATTGCGCCAATCCGGCATCCGGCAAGGTCTGGGCGACCATCGCGAGATCGGGTCCGGTCGATGCGTCGCGTGCAGCAAGGGCTGCGCATGTTGCAGCCACAACGGGGCCTTGGGCCACCATGCGGCCCACCGAGCGGGGCCGGTGGCTTCGCCGCATGGGAGAGGCTTTTGGTGCGGACATCGAGCGGCTGGCCCTGGTGGAATCCCGGGACAACGGCAAGCGCCTTTCTGAAGTTCGCGCGCAATTCTCGGACCTGCCCGAGTATTTCCACTATTTCGCTGGCCTGGCCGACAAGTTTGAAGGCCGCGTCCTACCCATCGATCGTTCAGACACCTTCAACTACACAGTGTGGCAACCCTATGGGGCGGTGGCAGCGATTACGGCCTGGAACTCCCCGCTGGCCCTGCTGACCTGGAAAGTCGCACCCGCACTGGCGGCCGGAAACACGGTTGTGATCAAGCCATCTGAACATGCCAGCGCGTCCACGCTGGAGTTGATGCAGACTTTTGGTTCGATTGGATTGCCCCATGGCGTGCTGAACGTGGTGACCGGTCTGGGCGAGGAGGTCGGTCAACCACTGATAGATGACCCTCATATCCAACGAATCAGCTTCACGGGTTCCGTCGGCGTGGGGCGCATTATCGCCACCCGGGCGGGAGAGCAACTCAAACGGGTCACTCTCGAGCTGGGCGGAAAGTCGGCCCAGATTGTGTTTGAAGACGCGGATATCGAGCAGGCCATACGCGGCATCCTGAGCGGAATCTTCGTGTCCAATGGTCAAAGCTGTGTCGCGGGATCCCGTCTGTTGGTACACGCCGGTTTGCACGACGATCTGGTGCGTCGTCTCTGTGAGGCGGTTACAGAACTTCGTTACGGAGATCCCATGGAGGCTGCCACCCAGATTGGCCCCATTGCCAACCTGCCCCAGTTCCATCGGGTTCAGCAGGCCGTGGATCACGCGTTGGAAGACGGGGCGCGTTGCGTGGCGGGCGGGACAGCGGTCACAACGCCGGGTGGCGGCTGGTATTTCAAGCCGACCATCTTCGTCGGGGTCACCCCCAACATGCGGATCGCTCGAGAAGAAGTTTTCGGTCCCGTTTTGGCGGTCATGCCTTTCGAGGACGAGGCTCAAGCCATCGCGCTCGCGAATGACTCCGACATGGGGCTGGCTGCGGGCGTCTGGACGCAAGATATCGGCCGCGCTTTTCGGCTCAGCAACCAGCTGCAAGCGGGCACGGTTTACGTGAACAATTACCGAGGCTTGGCTCCCCAATCCCCCTGCGGCGGATTCAAGCAGAGTGGGTGGGGACGCGAGAACGGCATAGAGGCCATGCGAGAGTTCCTGCAGCTCAAGAGCGTGTGGATCGGGCTCGGCGCCCTACCCCATCCCTATCCGACATCGGAGTCGTGAGATGACAACTTCATCCCCCTTGGCATCCCCCTTGGCATCCCCCAGGCTGGCAGATCGGGTGGCCTGGTCCGGAGACAATCCTGGCATCTACCTGCAGGACGAACAGGGCCGTTGGCAGACGCTGGCGGTTTACTTCCGGGTCGTCGTTTCACCGCATGGGTCTGGGTGTGGCATGCTGGTATTGGGTGACCCCGATGGCAACAAGGGGTGGCCCGAATCACCCAACCTGCTGATTGGCGACAACGAGCCTTTGATGCGTTGGTTGGTTTCGGATTTCGTCTCCCGCTTCGCGTCGTTTCGCGGAAAGCCAGGACTGGCATCGATGGCCTACCTGCCCTCGGTCCGGCATCAGTCGACAGGTGACGGGCGCACCTACCACGAGGAGCACATGGCCGCCCAGTCGGTCCATCTGACCATGCGGTGGGACAACCTGGCAGCTCCCTTTGCAGCCGATGTTCCACCCGCCTTGTCGGCCACTGGCGAACACCGGATGACCAGCGTCTTCGTGGAGGCCTCACAAGGAAAAATTCTGTTGAACGGGCAATCGCTGCCAGGCTCCTTGATCACCCGGGATTTCCTGGGGGGACGTATGAGCACGGCTTTTCTCGCCTTCAGCGAAACATGGCTGAATCCATGAGCACTCCTTCACCATCCGAGCCCGTCCCGGTGATCCTAAGCGGCAGCCCGACGCAGCCCGAAGTTCGTCGCGGTCCGGTTCCACGCCAGGGGATTCTCCGCATCAAACCCCATATGGTTGCGGCACAGGTGGGTGACTCCTCAGCCGGTCGCATCAATCTGTCCTCCAACGAGAGTGCCTGGGGGCCCAGCCCGCTTGCGTTGACGGCAGCACACCGGGCCCTGGACACCATCGAGCGCTACCCGGAAGATGCACCGCTCAAGCTGGCTCAATCCATCGGGCAACGCTACGGGCTGAACCCCGACCAGTTGGTGGTCGGCCACGGTTCCGATGAACTGCTGCAACGCCTGGCCCGGGGCTTTCTCAACCCGGGTGACGAGGTCATCCACAGTGCCAGGGGCTACCTCAAGTTTCCAAACTATGCCCACGCCATGGGTGCGGTACCTGTGGCCGCGCCAGACCAGGATTTCCAGGCCAGTGTGGACCAGATGCTGGCATGCGTAAGCCCACGCACCCGCATGGTCTTGCTGGCAAATCCTGACAATCCCACCGGAACACTTCTTTCGGGCACTGAAATACGCCGGCTGCACGCGGGTTTGCCCGAGAATGTTCTGCTGGTGCTGGATTCGGCCTATGCCGAGTACGTTGCGGACCCTGGATACGAACTGCCACAGGCGCTGATCGACAGCGCCAGCAATGTGGTCATGACCCGCACCTTTTCCAAGATTCACGGACTGGCTGGCATGCGACTAGGGTGGCTTTACGGCCCGGCGCCGATCGTGGACGTGCTGCAGCGCCTGGGAATGACTTTTCCCGTCAGCGCACCAGCTGCCGCCGCAGGCATCGCAGCGGTCATGGATCGGGAGTGGCAGGAACAGGGAAAAAGCCAGAACAA
>VERU01000073.1 GCA_018882485.1 Rhodoferax sp.
GTTCATCGCCATCTTCAGCACGCTGTCGCGCATGCACCGCGACAGCGAGATGGTGATCTGGTTCAGCAGCGGCAAGGGCCTGGCGGCCTGGCTCGGCCCGCTGCTGCGCTTTGCCTGGCCCATTCTGGCCGCCATCGCCACTCTGGCGCTGCTGGTGCTGCCCTGGACCAACCAGCGCATCGACGAACTCAAGCAGCAGTACGAACGACGGGGTGACCTGGAGCGGGTCGAGGCCGGCCGCTTCCAGGAGTCGGCCGATGGCCAGCGGGTTTTCTTCGTCGAAAAGGACGGTTTCGGGCCCCTGGCCGGCAACAACGTGTTCGTGGCCAGCAACCAGCCCGAGGGACAGACCGTCACCTCGGCGCGCAGCGGCCGGGTCGAGGTGCGCGACGGCGGACGCTTTCTCATCCTGGGCAACGGGCAGCGGCTGGACACCCAGGCCGGCACAGGCGGGCTGCGCATCGGCGAGTTTGCCCAGTACGGGGTGCGCATCGGGACCGACCCGCTGGGTGGCTCCGTGGGGGTGGCCGTCAACACCCTGCCCACCCTGGAGCTGATGCGCCAGCCCACACCCGCCCATCGGGCCGAGCTTTCCTGGCGTTTCGGGCTGGTGCTGGCGGCCTTCAATTTCGTGGTGCTGGGGCTCACGGTGTCCCGCGTGAACCCGCGTGTCGGCCGCAGCACCAACCTGCTGTATTCGCTGTTCGCCTTCATCGTCTACCTGAACCTCCTCAACCTCGGGCAAAGCTGGATCGCCAGCGAGCGCGTGGGTTTTGCCAGCTACCTGCTGGGTCTGCACGGAGGCGCCCTCGCCCTGGGTCTGCTGGGTGTGGCGCGCCAGCACCACGGCTGGCACTGGCGGCGCCTGCTGCGTCGCAGGCGGCCCGAGGCATCGGGAGCTCGGGCGTGAGGACCTTGCGACGCCTGATCTACGGCGAGGTGCTGGCGGCGGTCGGCTTCGTCACGCTGGGGTTTCTGTCGCTGTTTTTCTTTTTCGACCTGGTCGAGGAGATCCAGTCGCTGGGCCGCTACCCGGCCACGCCCTACCGGCTGGTGCACGCACTGAGCTATGTGGCGCTGATGGTGCCCAGCCACCTGTACGAATTGCTGCCCATCGCGGTGCTGATCGGCACCATCTTCGTGATGGCGCGGCTGGCCCGGACCTCCGAGTTCACCATCCTTCGCACCAGTGGTCTGGGTCCAGGCAGGGCCCTCAAGACGCTGCTGCTGCTGGGCCTGGGTTTTGTGCTGCTGACCTTTGCCGTGGGCGACTATGTCGCGCCGCTGGCCGATCGCAGCGCCCAGCTGCTCAAGGCCCGTTTCCAGGGGCGCATCACGGTCGGGCAGACCGGTGCCTGGCTGAAGGAGCGACAGAGCTATTCGCAGTTCTCGGTCAATGTGGGGGCGATGGACGCCGATGGCAGCCTGCGCGACCTGCGGCTGTTCGAGTTCGACAACCAGGGGTTCCTGGTCTCCCTGATGAGCGCCCGGCGCGCCAGCTTTGCCGGCGATGAGGCCTGGCTGCTGGAGCAGGTCGAGCGCACCGAATTCCCGCCGCGCGGGCAGGACGCCGCCCGCATCGCCCGCACCCAGCTCGCCAGCGTGCGCTGGCCCAACCAGATCAGCGCCGAAATGGTATCGGCCGCCGTCCTCAAGCCCGAGCGCATGGGCACCATCGACCTCTTCGAGTACATCCGCCACCTGGAGGCCAACCGGCAGGTGGCCCAGCGCTACCAGATCGAATTCTGGAAAAAGGTGTTCTACCCGCTGAGCTGCCTGGTCATGGTGGTGCTGGCACTGCCCTTTGCCTACCTGCATGTGCGCGCCGGCGGGGTCTCGGCCTATGTGTTCGGCGGGGTGATGGCAGGCATCAGCTTCTTCCTGCTCAACAACCTGTTCGGCTACATCGGTGACCTCAACGACTGGCAGCCCTGGCTCACCGCCGCCCTGCCCGGCCTGTTGTACATGCTGCTGTCGCTGAGCGCCTTTGCGTGGCTGGTGCTGCGCCGTTGACGCCATGACCCTCCCGCTCCAGCCGCACCCTCGTCCGCCTGACCCCGCCGCTGCGGTGGTGCTGTTTGCCCATGGGTCCCGCGACCCCCTGTGGCGCGCCCCCATCGACGCGGTGGCGGCCCGCATGGCCCAGATCGACCCGCAGCGGCCCGTTCGCTGTGCCTTTCTGGAACTGTGCAGCCCCGACCTGCCCACCTGCGTGGACCAACTGGTGGATGAAGGCCGGCAATCCATCCAGGTGCTGCCCCTGTTTCTGGGGGTCGGGCGCCACGCCCGCGAGGACCTGCCCCGGATCGTGGATGCGCTGATTCAGCGTCACCCCGGCGTGCGCTTCACCCTGCGCCGTGCCATGGGCGAGGAACCGGCCCTGATCGACCTCATGGCCCGCCTGGCCCTGGACTGAGGGGGTCGCTGCGGCGCCTTGCGGCCCGGGGTGCGGAACAGCCTTAGACCTTCCAGGCATAATGAGGGCCTGTTTTTCATCAATTTCTGCATGAACCTGCATCAATTCCGCTTCGTGCAAGAAGCGGCGCGGCGCAATCTCAACCTGACCGAAGCCGCGCGGGCGCTGCATACCTCGCAACCCGGGGTGTCCAAGGCCATCATCGAGCTCGAAGAGGAACTGGGCGTGGACATCTTCGCCCGGCATGGCAAACGGCTCAAGCGCATCACCGAGCCCGGACAGCATGTGCTGCAAAGCATCGAGCTGATCCTGCGCGAGGTCGGCAACCTCAGGCGCATCGGGGAGCAGTTCAGCGCAGGCGACAGCGGCACCCTGTCCATTGCCACCACCCACACCCAGGCCCGCTATGTGCTGCCCGAGCCGGTGGCGCGGCTGCGCCAGGCCTATCCCAAGGTCAACGTCAGCCTGCACCAGGGATCGCCCGAACAGGTGGCGCGCATGCTGATCGACGAAGTGGCCGAAATCGGCATGGCCACGGAATCGCTGGCCAGCTACGAGGAACTGGTCACCCTGCCCTGCTACGAATGGCAGCACGTGCTGGTGCTGCCGGCGCAGCACCCGCTGGCGCGCCGCGAACACCTCAGCCTGGAAGACATCGCGCAGGAACCGCTGATCACGTACCACCCGTCGTTCACCGGACGCACCCGCATCGACCAGGCCTTTGCCACCCGCCGGCTCAGCCCACGCATTGCGCTCGAGGCCATCGATTCCGACGTGATCAAGACCTATGTGCGGCTGGGCCTGGGCGTGGGCATCGCCGCCGAGATGGCGGTGCGCGATCTGATGGCGGAAAACGGCGCAGGCGACCTGCTGGTGCGCCCGGCCGGGCACCTGTTCGGCCAGAACGTGACGCGGGTGGCCTTCAAGCGCGGCGCCTGGCTGCGCAACTTCGTCTACCAGTTCGCCGAACTGATCAGCCCCCGGCTCAGCCGGGACCTGGTGGCCCGGGCCATGACCGGGCATGTCAACGATTACGAACTATGACCCTGGCCCGCAGTCACCCCATCCTGCCCCCCTCGCGCCTGCCGCAGGTCGGCACCACCATTTTCACCGTGATGTCCGCCCTGGCAGCCGAACACCAGGCCGTCAACCTGGGCCAGGGTTTTCCGGATTTCGACTGCGACCCGCGGCTGGTGGACGGCGTGGCCGATGCGATGCGCCGCGGCCTGAACCAGTACCCGCCCATGACCGGGGTGCCGGCGCTGCGGGAGGCGGTGGCCCGAAAAATCGCCGCCGAGTACGGTCGCACCTACGATGCGATGAGCGAGATCACCGTGACCGCGGGCGCGACGCAAGCCATTCTGACGGCCATCCTGGCCGTGGTCCATCCGGGGGACGAGGTCATCGTGCTGGAGCCCTGCTACGACAGCTACGTGCCCAACATCGAACTAGCCGGCGGCGTGGTGGTGCGGGTGCCGCTGACGCCGGGCACCTTCCGGCCCGACCTGGACCGGATCGCGGCCGCCATCACACCCCGCACCCGGGCCCTGCTGATCAACACGCCGCACAACCCCAGCGGCACCGTGTGGACCGAGGCCGAAATGCGCCGGCTGCAGGACATCCTGGCCCCCACCGACGTGCTGTTGATCAGCGACGAGGTGTACGAACACATGGTGTTCGACGGCGCCTTGCATCAGAGCGTCGCCCGCTATGGCGATCTGGCAGCCCGGGCGTTCATCGTCTCCAGCTTCGGCAAGACCTACCACGTGACCGGCTGGAAGGTGGGCACCGTGGCAGCCCCGGCGGCCATGACAGCCGAATTCCGCAAGGTGCACCAGTTCAACGTGTTCACCGTCAATACGCCGGTGCAGCATGCCCTGGCGGCCTACCTGGCCGACCCGGCGCCCTACCGGGAACTGCCCGCGTTCTACCAGCGCAAGCGCGATCTGTTCCGGCAGGGACTGGGCCGCACCCGCCTGCGGCTGCTGCCCGGCGAAGGCACCTATTTCCAGTGCGTGGACATCTCGGCGGTCAGTTCGCTGGACGAGGCCGCGTTTTGCCGCTGGCTGACGGCCGAAATCGGCGTGGCGGCCATCCCGATGTCGGCCTTTTACGGCAACGGCTTTGATCAGCGCGTGGTGCGCTTTTGCTTTGCCAAGCGAGACGACACGCTGCAAGCGGCCCTGCAGCGCCTCTCGAAGCTATAAAAATAGTAGCTAAGAGTCCATTATCCACGGGGGCTAGGACCTTATTTGATGCCGGATTTTCGCCCTGGCCAGCGGGCTCAGGGCCGGGCGCCCGTGTCGAAGGCCTCGATCACCCGCACGGTGTTGAGCGCCAGCGACTCGTTGGCGTAGCCGCCCTCGAACACCAGCACCGTGGGCCAGCCCGTTGCGGCCAGGCGCTGCCCGAGACGGCTGAAGTCGTCGCCAGTCAGGCCGAAGCGGCAGATCGGGTCTTCGGCCGCCGTGTCCAGCCCCAGCGAGACCACCAGCGCGTCGGCGCCCCAGGCGGCCAGTTGCGCCAGCGCCACCTCCAGCGCGTGGAACCAGGCCTCGGGCGCACTGCCGGCGGGCAGCGGCAGGTTCAGGTTGCAGCCCAGGCCCTCGCCTGCGCCGCGCTCGTCGGCGTGGCCGAGGAAGAACGGGTATTCGGTGCGCGGATCGCCATGCAGGCTGGCAAAGTACACATCGCTGCGCCGGTAGAACAGGGTCTGCGTGCCGTTGCCGTGGTGGTAGTCCACATCCAGCACCGCCACCCGGGCTGCACCGGCATCGCGCAGCGTCTGCGCCGCCACCGCCGCCTGGTTGAGAAAACAGTAGCCGCCCATGAAATCCGGTCCGGCGTGGTGACCCGGCGGCCGGCTCAGGCAGAACGCGGCCCGCACGCCGCCGGCCACCGCCAGCGCCGCCGAGTGCGCCGCATCGGCCCCGGCCCGCCCCGCCTGCCAGGTTCCCGGGCCGACGGTCTGCCCGTTGTCCATGGAATACAGGCCCAGACGGGCGATGAAATTGTCCGGCTCCACGTCATCACGCAGGCTGCGCACCGGCCAGACCGAGGCATAGGGCAGGCGCTGCGCGTTGGCCGGGTCCAGTGCCAGCCACTGCGACCAGGCGCCGGCCAGAAACTCCAGATAGCGCGGTGCGTGCAGCCGCGCCAGCACGGCGGCGGCGTCGGCATGGGGCACCCGCAGTTCGTGGCCCCGCTCGCGCAGGCGCTGTGCCACCCGCTCCTGCCGCTCGGCCCGCTCGAAAGCCGGCACCTGCTGACCGCGAAAGATCTCGAACTCGGCATCGTGCCGGGCGTGTTCGGGGTTGAAAAACGTCAGCATGGCGACTCCTCACAGGCTCAGCAGCGCCCAGGCCTTGTCCAGCCGCTTGACGCTGACCGGCTGGGGGGTGCGCAGTTCCTGGGCATACAGGCTGACCCGCAGTTCCTCGGGCAGCCATCGGAACTCGGCCAGCCGTTCGTCCTGTACCCCCTTGCGCTCGGCCACCCGGCGCCAGAACCGCTGTTCCAGCGGCTGGATCTCCGCTTGCCGGGCGGCATCCCGGGCCGGATCGGCCCGCCACTTGTCCAGCCGCAACACCACGGCCTTGAGGTAGCGGGGCAGGTGCTGCAGCGCCGCCCAGGGGGTGTCCACCAGAAAACGGGGCGTCACCAGCCGGGCCAGCTGGGCGCTGCAATCGGCCACCGCCTGGGTCGCCTGCCGGCTGTCACGCAGCTTGCGCTGGGCCAGGCCGTATTCCAGCAGGATGGCGCTGGCCAGCCGCGCCACCTCCTGGGCGATCAGGTTGAGCCGGGCCCGACCCTCATCGAGCCGCTGACCGAACGCATCGGCCGACAGCGGCAGCGGATCGGCCAGGAAGGCGCGGTCCAGCGCCAGCGCCACGATCTGCTCGCGCAGCCCCTCCAGCGTCAGGCTCGCGCCACCGGCAGAGCCCGCATCGCCCTGGCGGCCCAGGGCCAGGTAGGCCACGGCCATCTTCTGCAGATCGGGGATGTTTTTTTCCAGGTACTTGAGGGCTTCGCGGATCTGCAGCGCAAACAGGCGGCGCAGGCCCACCCGGTGCCGCTGGGCTGCGGTGTGCGGTTCGTCGAACACCTCGATGCCGACCGCATCACCCAGGTCCACCAGCGCCGGATAGCCGATCAGGCTTTGCGCGCCCTTGCGGATCTCCAGCAGCTCGGGCAACTCGCCGAACTGCCAGGCGGTGTAACGCTGTCCCGCTACCGCGGGCGCATCGGCGCCGCCATTCGCTTCTTTTTTGGTAGCACGATCACCAGATTTGACGGGGCTTACAGCCCGATTTGACCCCGAAACCGCGGTATGGGGCCGGGCGGGCTGGGCACTGCCCGGGGCGGCGCCAGCACCGCTTGCGGCCGGCAACGCACCGGTTTTCAGGGCCGCCAGGGCCTGGAACGCGCCCCGGGCCCGGTGGCCCAGATCCGCCTTGAGGGCTGCCAGATTGCGCCCGGCGCCCAGCTGGCGACCGTGCTCGTCGACCACCCGATAGTTCATGAAATGGTGCGGACTCAGGCTGTCCTGCTTGAAATCGTTGCGCTCGATGTCGACCGAGGTGGCTGCGCGCACCAGGCGCAGCAGCGCATCGACCAGCGGCCCCTGGCCGAACACTTCCTCGGCCAGCAGGCTGGCGGCAAAGCGCTCGGCCGTCTGCGGCAGCGGCACCAGCCGCGATCGCGGCCGCTGGTGCAGGCTCTTGAGCAGGGCCAGCACCTTGTCCTTGAGCATGCCCGGCACCAGCCATTCGCAGCGTTCCTCGCTGACCTGGTTGAGCACATACAGCGGTACGCTGACCGTCAGCCCGTCGCGCGGGTCACCCGGCTCGTGCAGGTAATCGGCCTGGCAGTCGATGCCACCCAGCCGGATCCGGGCCGGAAAGGCACTGCCCGTGATGCCGGCCGCGGCGTGGCGCATGAGCTCGTCGCGGGTCAGACGCAGCAAGGAGGGCTGCTGACGCACCTCGTGGCGGTACCAGTCTTCCAGGGTGCGGGCACTGCAGACCTCGGCGGGCAGCGCGCGGTCGTAAAAGGCGACGATCAGCTCCTCGTCCACCAGCACATCCTGGCGGCGTGCCTTGTGCTCCAGTTCCTCGACTTCGCGCACCAGCGCCTGGTTGGCTGCCAGAAACGGCAGCGAGGTCTCCCACTGCCCGGCCACCAGCGCCTCGCGGATGAACAGGTCGCGCGCAGCGGCCGGATCGACCCGGCTGTACGCGACCCGCCGTCCGCTGTAGACCAGCAGGCCGTACAGGGTGGCCCGCTCCAGCGCCACCACTTCGCCGGCCTTCTTCTCCCAGTGCGGATCGAGCAGCTGCTTTTTGAGCAGATGGGCGCCCACCTGCTCCAGCCAGGCCGGGTCGATGACCGCCAGCCCCCGCCCGTACAGCCGGGTGGTCTCGACCAGCTCGGCGGCCACCACCCAGCGTCCGGGCTTCTTCGACAGGTGGGCTCCGGGGTGCGGGTAGAACTTGATGCCGCGTGCGCCCAGGTACTCGCCCTGGGCCCCTTCCAGCTCGCTGCGGCAGCCGACATTGCCCAGCAGACCGGCCAGCATGGCCAGGTGCAGCTGCTCGTAGCTGGCCGGCCGGGTGTTGAGCCGCCACTGGTGCTCGGCCACCACGGTGTGCAGCTGCGAATGGATGTCGCGCCACTCGCGCACCCGGCGCACACTGATGAAATGCTGGCGCAGCAGCGCCTCGAACTGGCGGTGGCTGAGCCGGTGTTCGGGTGCGCCCGAGTCCGTAGCCCGGCCGCCGCGGGACTCATCCAGCCATTTCCAGAGTCGCAGATAACCCGAAAACTCGCTTTTCTCGTCGTCGAAGCGGGCGTGGGCGGCGTCGGCCTGGGCCTGCTGGTCCAGCGGCCGGTCGCGCACATCCTGCACGCTCAAGGCCGCCGCGATCACCAGCACCTCGTCGAGCGCGTGGCGGTCCCGCGCCGCCAGGATCATGCGCCCGACCCGGGGATCGAGCGGCAGCCGCGCCAGTTCCTGACCGATCGGCGTGAGCGACTGGGTGTCATCGACCGCGCCCAGCTCGGCCAGCAGCTGGTAGCCGTCGGCGATGGCTCGCCCGGACGGCCGCTCCAGAAAGGGAAATTCTTCCACCGGCCCGAGCCGCAGCGCCTTCATGCGCAGGATCACCCCGGCCAGCGAGCTGCGCAGGATTTCCGGATCGGTGAAACGCGCACGGGCCTGGTAGTCGGCCTCGTCGTAGAGCCGGATGCAGATGCCGTCGGCCACCCGGCCGCAGCGGCCGGCCCGCTGGTTGGCCGCCGCCTGGCTCACTGGCTCCACCAGCAGCTGCTCCACCTTGCTGCGAAAGCTGTAGCGCTTGACCCGCGCCGTGCCGGCGTCGATCACATACCGGATGCCCGGCACGGTGAGGGAGGTTTCGGCCACATTGGTCGCCAGCACGATGCGCCGTCCGCCGTGCGGCTCGAAGATGCGGTCCTGCTCGGCCTGGGACAGGCGCGCAAACAAAGACAGCACTTCGGCGTTGCGCAGCGCCGGCATGGGCGCCAGGTGCTTGCGCAGGTGATCGGCCGCCTCGCGGATCTCGCGCTCGCC
>VERU01000565.1 GCA_018882485.1 Rhodoferax sp.
GTGGTGGCTGTCGTGACGCCATCGATCGGTGCAGGCAGGCCGGCACGGCGCGACGCCGCGACGAACGCAAACCGCACGGCGTCGAGTTCGCGCTCCCCCGGCTCGCATCGCATCCCGAGGTCCAGCTGAAAATCCAGATGACCAAAGGCCAGGCGATGCACCTGGTCTGCCGTAGCCAGCCGGTCCAGCGCGTCCCAGCCAGCCAGAGACTCCACCAGGGCGATCAGCGCAGCCTGCGGGCCCAGCGCCTGGGCCACCATCGCCAGCGCCCCGACCTGTTCAGACTTGGGCACCATCACGCCTCCGAGCCCCGCATCCAACAGTGGCGCCAATGCCTTCAGATCAGCCGAATGCCAGGTGGTCTCGGCAGCGTTGATGCGCACGACACACCGTGCCCGGTCAGGGGAAGCAAGCGCATGCAGACGCTGCGCAAGGTGCGCGCGCGCCGCGTCCTTCTGGTCCGGAGGAACCGCGTCTTCCAAATCACAGACGACCAGATCGGCACCCGATTGCAGTGCGCGAACCATGCGATCGGAGCGTGTCGCCGGCACGAACAGGAGGCTGCGGGCCGTCGCCAGCGGGTTCGGCATCTTGTCGGCAGCCATCACGGTGCCTCCCTGCGTGTGATTTCTGGAGCACTCTCCGACCGGGTGAGCCCGGCGCCACCGTCCGATGTCGACGCGTCCCGATGGAACATCGGCCACCGACGTTGCACCAGCGCACGACTGGCGCCATAGGCATGGCAGCTGTCGATCTTCAAGGGGCGTCCCGTTGGGTCGGTGGCGTTCACCATGTCGGAGCGATAGATGGTCATTGACTGAAACACGGCGCTGGCCAGGGGAACCAGGATCTCCCGCAGATGGGTGCAGGTATCCGCGGCAGGCAGCGCACGCCGCACTTCCGCACCCCATCCCGCGCCGATCCGAATTCCGACCAGCGCCTGCAAGCTGCCGCCACCACCGGGGCACGTTTCGTAGGGAAATGCGTCCATCGATGTCTGAACGGACTGCACGATGAGGCCCCCGTCAAACACGACGCGCACCCACATGTCATGGACCGGGGTCTGTGCAGGCACCAGCCGCCCATCCGATGGAGGGCGAAAGTCGAAGGGCTTGGTATCCCTCAATCGGCCCTCGACCTCGAACAGTCCATCGGAACGCCGGTAGCCCTGCAGGTCGATCTGGCGCAGGTGCAACGGCTCTCGGTCGGCGCGCCGGGAGGAGGCCGCCCATTCAGTCGTGGTGGACATCGTCTGTAGAGATCCCATCACCCATATCTCCAAGGTAGTTTGACAAAGGCCGGCCAGTGTCATCGTCCAGGATGACCGCGAAGAAGCTACGATCCTGCCCATGCAGCAGACACCTTCCTCCAACGCTCGCCACGCGCACCAGTCGCGGGCCACTGAACCCATGCAATCGCTGCGTACCGGGCTGCGCGTCTTGCTGCAGTTTGAGCGGAATCGCCGGGACTTCAGTGTGACCGAGATCGCGATACGCACCGGGTTGGGAAAGAGCCAGGTGTCCAAGATTCTTTGCGCCCTGGTGGACTCCGGGCTGCTGGTCCAGGATCCGGAGACCCGCAGTTATGCCGTCGGAGTGCGCACCTTCGCCCTCGGGTCCCGGTTCACGTCCTTCGACGGCCTGTGCCAGGCCGCCACACCGATCATGCGGGATCTGCTCCAACGGACGCGCCACAGCGTGCGGCTGTCTGTGCCCTATCGTGACAAGTCCCTCTACCTGATCGGGCTGGAGGGGCCCCTGTTCATGGATACCGGATGGCACTCCGGTAGCAGCGTTGCAATGGCCGCCGCGTCGGCCGGACGGGTGATGATGGCCTATGAGACCCCTGCCCGCCGAGCGCACCTGCTGGGGCTTGCCGTCCCTCAACTTACGCCCCATACCGTGGTTGAACGAACCGCCCTGGAGCGCCTTGTCGCGGATGCCCAAGAAAACGGTTGGAGCATCCAGCGGCATGAGGTGGTGGTAGGACTGGGCGTGATTTCGGTACCGCTCTTTTCCGGCGAACCGCAAGCCGTCGGCGCATTGAGTCTGGCCTTTCCGTCGCACAGTGTGGGTG
>VERU01000566.1 GCA_018882485.1 Rhodoferax sp.
ACACACGGGCGCGATGGGCGTTGACTTCCGAAGCTGGGACGTTGGAGATCAAACCGTCTAGGTAGGCAGTTAGCTCTACACGCATTTGGGCGATTGACGGAAAGCCTTCGCGCCGCGCTGGTTTGCTGGAATCAAAGTGCGCCTCGGTGTCTAGAAAGTCGGCGTCCACCAGGCATGAGAAGATCATTCGCACCCACAACGCAAAGCCCGCCCTTCCACCGGGGATGTGTGTCAGGTCGGGGTCGAAATTTCCCGCGTCCATGACCTTGGCTGGTGGCTGTGCCGCCTTGGCCTCTCTGAGTTCCGTCTGGGCATCAATCCCAGATAATCGTTCGTGTAAACCATGATGCCAGTCGTCCAAACCAGCATGGTGACCGGCAATCACATAGGCCAGCGCACGCGCTGCCAGTTTGCCGCGAGCGCCATGGCTTGCTTCGAGGGTCTCGATGGCCCATAAGGCGCCGGCAGCAGAATGGGTTTTCTCACGGCCTGCCACTTTGCCTTCGATGTGTGCATCGAGCGTTTCATGCCCGCGCAGGTAGCGTTGAAAGCCCGGCCGATACTTGCCCAGATCGTGCCATAGGCCCGCCAAACGGGCCCAACTACCACAGGTCATCTTGCCATCGTCGGCGAGATCTTCCGCCAGTTCGGAGACTGCCTGGAGGTGATCCACAAGCAGGTGACCACCGGAATGCGCATAAGTTGCCTGCACGTTGATCAACTCCAGGACAGCGAAGCATTCCGAGGCATTTGGATGCAGTGGCTTCTAGACATACCTCGCCGCCGCCGCCAGAAACTGCTTCTGCACCTTGCTCCGCAACGCCGCCGGCCCCACTACCTCCACATCCGCCCCAAAGCGCAGGATGTCGCCCACCAGTTCGCGGTCGTCGGAATACGGAAAGGTCAGCACCAGGCTGCCGTCGGGCTCGGTATGGGCCTCCTGCTGCGGGTGCCACACCTCCTTGCTCACCCAGCGCGCCCGCTCCGGCGTGAACCGGAGGGTGGCCGAGGCCTTGGGGGCGCCGTTGAAGATGCCGTAGCCCGCGCCCATCGTTTCCTCGATGGTCCTGTCGGACACCTCGTGGGCTGCCCTGGCCAGAATCTCCAGCCGGGCAATGGCGTCGATGCTGAAGCTGCGCAGGTCATCGCGCAGGTGGCACCAGGCGTCCAGGTACCAGTTGTCCCGGTAGTGCACCAGGCGCTGGGGCGACACCTCGCGCTCGGTGGTCTGGCCGTTCTGGCGGCTGAAGTGCCAGATCTTCAGGCGTTGCCGGGCCAGGGTGGCAGCGGCCACCGCCTCGAACGATTTCGCCTGGATCACCCGCTTGCCCGCATGCACGATGCGGATGCGGCGGGCCACGTCCTGGCTCGGGAGCCCGAGTTTGCCCATCAGCTGGCCCATGCGGTCCTTGAGCGGCTTGAGCCGGGGGCCCAGCAGCCCCGGCTCCAGTTGCTCCAGCAGTTGCTGGATGGTGACCAGGGCCAGCAACTCCTCCTGGTTGAACCACAGGCCGGGCAATTCCGAGTCGGTGTGGCCCTGGCTCAGCGTGTAGCCGCCGGCGTCGCGGTCGAATTCGATGGGCACATGCAACTGGTCGCGCAGCTTGGCGATGTCGCGCTTGAGCGTGGCACGCGAGATTTCCAGCCGCGCCATCAGCTCCTCGGCCGACATGCCCCGGCGCCCGGACAGCAGGCCTCTGTACTGGTACAGCCGCACCACCTCGCTCATGGCCGCCCTGCCGCTCTCACTGGTGTCATGAATGCCTCCCCGCTTGCTTGAAACACCGTTTTTTTTTGTTGCATCTTAGACCATGGGTTCTGGTTTTTAGCCTGCTCAAGATAGCGTGTGACGCGAAATCCGAGTCTGAACCGGCCGGGGCTCACGCCATGAGCCTGGATGCCTGATCGTTCAACCAGCCCGCCAGGGATTGGCACCGCTCATCCGGGCTCGTCGGGTGAGCCAGGGCGCCTTCACAATGCCGGTTGCGCCGGTTGCGCCGGTTGCGGCGCGAGGCGGACGTTCTGCAAACCAGAGATTACCAAGGGAGACAGCATGACGTATGTG
>VERU01000074.1 GCA_018882485.1 Rhodoferax sp.
GACATGGAGTCGGGTCCTGCGCGTCAACGGCGTCGGTTTCGGCAGACGCCCACGCGCATCACCGTGCGCTGGCTGTTCCTTGAGACCCAGTTTGCGCTTTTCGAGGCTTGGTACAAGTACCACGCCGACGAGGGTGGCCAGTGGTTCGAAATCACCTTGCTGGGTGGTCTCGGGCTTCTGCCGCATGAAGCACGCTTTACCCGCCAGTTTGAAGCCCGCTTGTTGTCGGCGCGCCGCTGGGAAGTCAAGGGTGAGCTGGAGATCCGTGAGCGCCCCACGCTGGATGAAGGCGCGCTCAACCTGCTGCTCGAGTTCGAGGCGCAAGACCTCTTTGCCATGGGAAGTGAACTGCATCAATTGGTGCACATCACCTTGCCGGTGCGCTTACCTCTTCCCCTATCCCCTGAAATCTGATCCCGGACCAATTCACCATGAGCCTTCAAACCGATTTGCACAATGCCGTCACGCAGGTGGCGGCTGACAGTGCATTGCTGCACGCCGTCGTGCATGGCGGCCCCCAAGACACCGTGACCACCGAAGGCGGCGTGGTCGTCACAGTCGCCAAGCTTCTGAACGATGCGGATGCGCATATCAATTTGGCAGCAAGCGGCATCCTCGCGCAAAGCCAGACAGCCGCCCAGGATGCGCTGACTTCAGCCGAACTGGCCGCCAGCGAAGCCAACCGCGCCCAGTCTGCAGCCAGCCAAGGCGTCACTGAAGCGAATGCCGTCTTGCAACTGGTGCAGAGTAACGGCAATCAGATCCTGGTCGATGCCGAAGATGTGCTGCAGCAGGTCATCACCCGGTTGATGGCAGTGGGCCTGCCCGATGTACTGACGGGCGCGCGCGGCATGCTCCTGAAGGTCAAGGCCGATGAATCGGGGTATGAGCTGGTCCACACCGCTGCGTTGCCGCTCTTCTATGGGTTTCATCTGTCCAGTGACGGCTCGGAGCTGTTGCTGACTGAAGGGCGTGAGGAAGCGTTTGATAGCAGCGACTTCGCTGCCTGGACGATCTCGGAAGGCGTGAGCTTTGCCGTGCAGAACAACGCACTGGAGGTGCAGTTGTGAATCTCGACATCTCGGCGCTCGGCTATCGCTGGTCCGGCATTTATTCGCCTTACCTCAGCTACCGTGATGGCGATGTGGTTCTCAAAGACGGGGGCGCTTGGGTGATCCGCCATGGCCAGCCGCAGCCCTTTGCCTTGGGTCAGCAGGACGCGATTCTCAAGGGGCATTTGCTGACCGGTGGTGTGTCGGTGGGCGGCATCGGCAGTATGGTGCTGCATTCCAACGGTACGGACGGTGTGGAGTTCCGTTTCATGGCCGATCGCAATGGCACGATTGCCACCGCGCTGATGAACACCGACCGGGCAGCAGCGGACTATCACAGCTCCAACTACTTCATGGCGGCGATCATGAATGATGGTTCGGTCCGTGCGTGGGGACGCGCTATTTATGGCCAACAGGGTACCGGCAACACGGGGGATATCAGTCGTACTTTCCCGGCGCGGGTGGCGTTCCCACCCGGCACGCCACGCATCGTGTCCGTGAATTGTGTGTGGGATGACACCTTCTTCATCGATGCTGAGGGTGGGCTCTGGCACGCCGGGGGTAACAGTGGCAACGGCTCACCGACGGCAAGCGCCAATGCGGTGCCGCGACGTGTCAATGGTGTGGGCCAATTACCCACCAATGCGGTGGTCAAGCAACTGATCACCGGTCATGACTGGTACGGCTACCGCATGCTGGCTTGTCTGGATGCCCAGGGTCGGGTCTATGTGTGGGGTAATAACCAGCAGGGCAGCTTGGGCCTGGGGCACACTTCGGTGGTGACCTCGCCGCAACTGGTGCCATTCACCGTCGATACGCCCATCAAGGCGGTGTTTCTGTCGGGTGGCACCTATGCCGCCAGCTACCTGATCGATACAGCCGGCAAACTCTGGGTTGCCGGCGAAGCCAACTCCTGCGGCTTTGGCAGCGACCAGTACACGCACCGTCTCTGGATGCCTTGGGGTACCGAGAAGCGGGTGAAGAAGGTGTTCTGCTCCGAGTCCGATGCCCATTGGGTCGCGGGTAGCCAGTATTACCGCAGCTATGGCGTGCTGCTCGAAGATGGGGCGCTGTATCGCTGGGGCCATGACGAGGGGCAGACCTCCGGCATTTGGGGCACGGGCTACACCGGGACCATCTGGACGGGCCACGCCCTGTTCCCCTACAAGGTGCTCGATGGCGTGGCCGATGCATATGCGGTATCCGGGGGGTATGGGCGCACGCTGGCGCTGATGCAGGACGGCACAGTTCGTCACACCGGTTACGACGGCTATAACCTGGGTGGCGGTAACGGCAACCGCACACAATGGGCCGCGATTGGCGGCGACTTTCTCACCCAAGTCACCAAGCTGCGCATGTATGGCAGTAGCTACGGTTCATCGGCCATGGCATTGCGCGCCGATGGCAAAGCGGTGGGTTGGGGCATGGGTGGCGCTGGACAGTGTGGCAACGGCTACGCCGACTCCGGCAACTCACCCAACCGTTTCGTGCTGATTGACCGACCCATTGTTGACTTCTCGCGCTCAGGCGTAATGGGCTGTGGCGATGGTGGCGAGTACCACTACGGCGCTTACCACTTCCTCACCCGCGATGGCCAAGTGATGTCCACGGGTTACGGCAGCTATGGCCAGACGGGTGACGACGACAGCGACCATCGCTTTGCGCCGTCGCCGATCCTGTTCTGAATCCTTTCAAATTCCATTCTTCAAGGACTGTTCATGGGAACCGTTTCTCTGGGCAAGATTGCCTTTACCTGGCGCGGCGCGTATGACGCCAGCGCCATCTATGCCCGCCAGGATGTGGTGGGTCACAACGGCGACAGCTTTGTGTGCTTGGTCGATGCCACCACGGGCGTGGCACCGCATGCGAACTCACCGGCCTGGGACCTGTTTGCGCAAGGCACGCAAGGAGTGTCGAGCCTACCCGGCGAAGTCATCTACTTCGATGGCAATCAGCTGGTCGCCTTACCCGTGGGCCAAGCCGGGCAGGTGCTGACCATCGGCGCGCAGGGAGTGCCGGTGTGGGCCACGCCCGATGTGCGTTCGGGCACCAAGGCGTTGAAGTTACCCGAGAACGCCAGTAACACGCAGCCCAACAGCTACCGCCAGTTGGGTCTGATCATGACCGATGGCAGCATCCGCGCCTGGGGACGCAACGCCAACTGGAAGTTGGGGGATGGCACCACCTATGCGCGATCCTATCCGGCACGCACGGCGTTTCCGCCAGGGTTCCCGGGGGCAGCCAAGCTTTATTACAGCCATGACACCAATGGCTACTGCATCGACAAGAACGGTCAGCTCTGGGGTTGGGGCTACAACGGCTATGGCCAGCTGGCGACCGGCAACACGACCAATCAGCCCGTGCCGTACAACATGAGTGCCAATGCCAGCAATTCGATTGCCGGCAAAACCGTGACTCAGTTGGCATTGAACTGCGGCACCGAAGGCTACAACAGCACGCTGGTGCTGTGCAGCGACGGGACGGTCCACGCCTGTGGCTACAACGGCTACGGTCAATTGGGTCTGGGCGACACCACCCAGCGCAACAACTTCGTGCAGTTGCCCGTGCTTGCTGGCATCACACAGATTTCTGCCGGGCGGGAGCGTTACACCTCTTATTACGCGATCAAGAACGACGGCACGCTGTACTCATGGGGTTACAACGGCAACGGGCAACTGGGCGACGGCACCGCCAACCAGGCCAACGTCGCCATGCCACGCGCCGGTGGCAGTCTCGCCGGCAAAACCCTCGTCAAGGTCTTCGGCGGCTACGTGCACGCCTTCGCGCTGGACAGTACCGGTGCGCTGCATGCCTGGGGCACCAACGACTACGGCCAGCTGGGCAACGGGAATCTGGCCAACCAGTTCACCCCGGTGCAGGTGGCGACCAACGTGGTCGATGTCTACGCCGGCAGCTACGACTACCCGCTCACTTACCTCAAAAAAACCGACAAGACGCTGTGGGCCTGCGGCGCAGGTGCCTACTGGGGCAATGCCAACGGCAGCAACAGCGGCAACTTCGTACAAGTGCCGGTGGGCAATACCGTGGTCAAGGCCGTGCACGGTGGCACCGGGTCCTACAACTACGGCGCGGCCTTATTGGAAAACGGCACCGTCTATGCCTGGGGCTACAACGGCAATGGCGCGCTGGGCCTGGGCGACGCCACCAACCGCAGCAGCGTCGAACTGGTGCGCATTGCGCAACGCCGCGTGGTCGATATCTCGTCCTACGGGTCGAGCTCCGAGCAGGGCCTGGTGTTTCTGCTGGATGACGGTCAGGTGCTGGCCAGTGGCTATGCGGGCGAGGCGCAATTGCCCGAGGACGACAGCGAAACGAGCTACGTGCCTTACCCGGTGATCCTCTGATGCCCAACACCGCATTGTCTGAGGCCATCAGGGAAGCCTACGCCAGCGCTCCGTCGGAGCAGATCATTCTGCACACGCTGGAGTTGCGCCACCCGGCGTTTGTGGATGATGCCGGTTTGCCAGTCGCCATTCGCGTGGTGCGTGATACCGCTGATCTGTGGGCACGACTGGAGTCGCAAGCGCCGCTGCAAGCCGGTGAACGCGTGCAGTTCGTGGCCATGGGTTTCGAGCTCGATCTGCCGCCGGTCGACACCATGCCCGTGCCAGAAATCACCGTCACGCTTGACAACGTCTCGCGTGAAATCGTGCGGCACCTAGATGCGGCGGCCGAGTCACAGTCGGTGATCGAGGTGACTTACAGGCCGTATCTGTCTACCGATCTTGAAGGCCCGCAGATGGATCCGCCCATTCACCTGGTGTTGACCGAGGTGGAAGCCGACATCTTCCGGGTGACCGGGCGCGCGCGCATGCTCGATGTGGGCAACAAGGCGTTTCCGGGTATCGGCTACACCGCCAAGACGTTTCCCGGGCTCACGCGATGAATCCCTCTCCCCATTGGGCGACCGAACTCATCGGTCGGCCTTGGCATGCCGGTGCGCGTGGCCCGGATGGGTTTGACTGCTGGGGGCTGTTCCTGGCCATCCAGCGTGACCACTTTGGCCGGGACCTCCCGGAAATCCCAGTCGACGCCAACGACCTGCGCACTGTCATGAGCACCTTCCGAGATCACCCGGAGCGGCAACGTTGGTCGCTGGTAGCCCATCCCATCGAGGGCGATGCCGTGCTGCTGCGCCAATCCCGCCACCCGGTGCATGTCGGTGTCTGGCTCGCCGTCGACGGTGGCGGCGTGCTGCACGCGGTCAAGGACGCGGGCGTGGTCTTCCAGAAACTGCCCGAACTCCTGCTGCACGGCTGGCGGGTGGCGGGCTATTACCGATTTGTGGAGCCTTCGTGAGCGAAGTCAATCGGAGCGCGGTGATTCTGCTGCGCAATCCCTTCCAGCCCAGCCAGCGCGAGGTGATGGTCGCCGACCCGAGCCAGACCATCCGCCAGTGGTTGGGCACCCAGGGCATTGCCGAGTTCGAGCAGCCGACCGTCTGTCTCAAGAACGGCACGCAGGTGCTGCGTGCCGATTGGGCGGTCACGCCCATCGATGGCGTGGTGCTCTTCATCACCTTGCCCCAGGGCGGAGGGGGTGGAGGCGGCGGTAAGAACCCGTTGCGTACCGTCCTGATGATCGCGGTGATGGTGGTCGCCACCGTCTATGGCGGCCCCTTGGGTGCGAGCCTGGGGTTCTCAGGCAATCTGGCCACTGCGGTCGGTTCGGCCATCATCATGACGACGGGCTCTGCTTTGGTCAGTGCACTCGTGCCGCTGCCCACGCCCAACATGCCGTCCTTTGCCGCCGGCGGTGGCAACCTGGCGCAGCCGTCTCCAACCTATAGCCTGCAAGGCCAGGGCAACTATGCGAGGCTCGCGCAGCCCATCCCGGTTGTGTATGGCCGCCATCTGGTCTATCCGGACCTGGCTGCCACGCCCTATGGTGAATACCAGGGCAATGAACAGTACCTGCACCAGTTGCACTGCATCGGTCTGGGCGAGTACGACATCGAGCAGCTGCGTATCGAAGACACGCCCATCGCCTCGTTCGAGGAAGTCACCTACCAGATCGTCCCGCCAGGCAGTCCGGTGACCTTGTTCAACCCGGACGTGGTGACTGCGCCTGAGGTGGCCGGGCAGGAGCTGCTGGCCGGCACCTGGACCGGGGGCTTTGCCATCAACCCAGCCGACAGCGACGTAACGCACATCGGCATCGACATTCTGCTGCCGCGCGGGCTGTATTACGCCAATGACGCCGGTGGACTGGACAGCCGCAGTGCCAGCTGGAAGGTGGAAGCCCGGGCGATTGACGCAGAGGGTGATCCGTTGAGTGACTGGTTCACGCTGGGCAGTGAAAACCTGACGGCTGCGACCACCACACCGCAGCGCCTGTCCTACAAATACTCGGTTGCCGCAGGGCGCTACGAGGTGCGGGCCACGCGCCTGGATGGCAAGGACACCAACTCACGCGCCGGCCACGAAGTGCGCTGGGGCGAGGCCCGTGGCTATTTGGCCGGTGGCATCACCTTCCCCGACAATGTCACGCTGCTGGCCATCCGCATGCGCGCCACCGACAACCTGTCGCAGCGCTCGAGTCGCCTGATCAACTGCATCGTCACGCGCAAGCTGCCGGTCTGGTCATCCGAATCGGGCTGGTCAACGCCGGTAACCACGCGCTCGATCGCCTGGGCCTTCGCCGACATCCTGCGCGCCAGCTACGGTGCCAAGCTGCCAGATGCCCGGATCGATCTGGCCACCTTGGCGCAACTCGATCAGGTCTGGACCAGTCGGGGCGATCGGTTCGATGGGGTCTTTGACCAGCAGGTGACCGTCTGGGAAGCGCTGACCCGGGTGGCCCGTTGTGGGCGGGCGGTGCCGTTCCTCCAAGGCGGCATCGTGCGCCTGGTGCGCGATGAAGCCCGCTTGCTGCCGGTGGCGCTCTTCAGCCCGCGCAACATCGTCAAGAACAGCCTCAAGATCCAGTACGTGATGCCCGGCGAGGAAACGGCGGACGCGGTGACGGTGGAGTTCTTCAGCAGCCGCACCTGGAAGCCGGACGAAGTCACGGTGAGCCTGCCGGGCTCCAGCAGCGCCAACCCGGCCAAGCTGCGCCTCTTCGGTTGCACCACCGAAGCCCATGCGGTGCGTGAAGGGCTGTACCTGGCGGCGGCCAACCGTTACCGCCGCCGCATCATCACCTTGCGCACCGAACTGGAAGGCCTGATTCCCACCTACGGTGACCTGATCGCCATTGCCCATGACATGCCCAGTTGGGGCGCGGGCGGCGAGATCGTTGCCTGGGATGCCGACACCTACACCGTCACGCTGTCCGAGCCGGTCGCATTTGTCGATGGGCAAGAACATGTCATGGCCCTGCGCCGACGCGATGGCGGCGTCAGCGGCCCGCATGCGGTGATGTCAGGCAGAGATGCGCAGCAGGTGGTCTTTGCAGATCGGCCCGACATCCGCATCGAAACCGGCCTGTCGGCCGAGCGCACACATTTCGCTTTCGGCGTTGCTAAGCACTGGAGCTTGCTGGCCCGGGTGATCGCGGTGCGCCCGCGTGGCGAGCAGGTGGAAATCACCTGTGTGGCCGAGCACCCGGCAGTGCATAGCGCCGATGGCAGTGTCGACAGCAGCGCCGCCCCAATCTGAAAGGAAAGAAGATGAACGACCCCCACCTGATGGATGGCATGGTGGTCATGCCCCATGACGAATTTGAAACCCTGCTGGAGCGCGCCGCCGAGCGTGGGGCGCGTCACGCCTTGTCCGATGTCGGCCTGGATGGCCCGGATGCTGCAAACGACATCCGCGAGCTCAGGAATCTGCTCGACGCCTTCAACGAGGCCAAGAAAACCGCTGGCCTCACGCTGGTCAAGATGCTGGTCACGGGTCTCGTGCTGGCGTTGCTCGCCGGCACCATCGTCAAAATCAAACTGTTCGGAGGCCCGCAATGAGCCCAATCTTTACAACCCTCGCCCCCGGCCTCTTCGAAGCCGGTGCCAAACTGATCGATCGCCTGATTCCCGATCCGGCCCAGCGCGAGCAGGCCAAGCTCGCTTTGTTCCAGGCCGAAGGTCAGCAGGCCCTGCAGGAAATGCAGGTCAGCCTCTCAGCCATTCTGGCCGAGGCCAATTCGGCGGACCCGTGGACCAGCCGGGCGCGCCCGACCTTCCTGTATGTGATCTACGGCGTGATCCTGCTGTCGGTGATCGGCAGCATCATCGGCATCTGGTGGCCCGCCGAGGTGTTCCAGGCCGCTGAAAACCTGTCCAAGCTGCTCAACGCGGTGCCCGAGAGCTTGTGGTGGCTCTTCGGTGCCGGCTACCTGGGTTACACCAGTGCGCGCAGCTTCGACAAATGGCGAGGTGCGCCACGCTGACTATCGCCAGCACCATTCAATCGATCAAGACCCCGTCTTCTTCATCTGCCTTCCCCGGCAGGTGGGGAGGGCGGGGTCTTTTGTCGTTTGTGGCGTGCGTTTTATGGTGGACATTTCTGCAGCATTGACTTGGCTTTGAGGGCGAAAAGCGCCTTCATCGGAGCATGCAGAACAAAGATACCAAGCCAAGCAAACACCCCGCCCAGACGCTGACCGCCGCCCAGGTCGCCGACCGTATGGACCTGACCACGCGCCAACTGCAAGACCTGAGGCTGCGTGGCATCGGACCGCCGATCGTGCAGCACGGGCTGTCGATTCACTACAAGCTGGCTGATGTGATGGACATTGAGCGGTATGAGGTGATAGCGATCATGGAGCAGGTCCTGGCCACCAACCGGCCATTGACCTTGCTGCGGGCAATGACGGAGCATGGCGGTTTCAAACTCTCGCCGATCCTGCAGCAGGTCAGTGTGCCAATACCGTCGCCAGTCACGGAGCCCATCCCGGTGCCTGAAACCCCGGCACCATCCGAATTGCCCGAGCCGGCGAGT
>VERU01000075.1 GCA_018882485.1 Rhodoferax sp.
TCGTGGGCTCGGAATGTGTATAAGAGACAGTGCGTTTCCCGGTCCGCCTCACGGTGGCGGGCGATGCCATCGAGATCGACTTCGAGGGCGCGCCGCCCCAATTGCCGCAGGGTGGTCTCAACTCCACCCTGAATTACACCGAAGCCCATGCAACGTACCCGCTCAAGTGCATGCTCACGCCCGGCGTTCGCGGCAACGCCGGCTGCTACCGGCCTTTCACCGTCAAGGCGCCCAGGGGGTCGATCCTGCATTGCGAGTACCCGGCCTCGGTGGCCATCCGCACCCGCACCGGCTGGTACATCGCCCCCAACATCTTCCAGGCCCTGGCCGGTGCGGCGCCAGCCCAGGTGCAGGCCTTCACCGGGCTGCCCGTGGCCATGACGGTGTATGGTCAGGACGCCGCGGGCGCCACCTACTCGGACATGCTTTTCAGCGGCGGCGGCCAGGGCGCCAGCGTGGGATCCGACGGCAAGTCCGGGCTGCTGTACCCTACCTCGGCCGCCAACACCTCGATCGAGATGATCGAGTCCCGCGCCCCCATCGTGGTCACGGAGAAGGCCTTCGTCACCGACTCCGGCGGCGCCGGCAAGCATCGCGGCGGCCTCGCTCAGCGGGTGCGCCTGCGCAAGCGCGACGACGACGGACTGCCCATGCTGGTCTCGGTCTACCCGGAAGGCGTCGGTCTCCAGATCGCGGGCCTGCACGGCGGCAGGCCGGGGTTGAGCGCGCGCGGCTTTGTGGAAAATGGGGCCAGCGAACTGTTGCACGATTGCGGGGCCGGTGAGCTCGTCACCCTGCGTGGCACGCACGAGCATGTGGTGCTCATTCTGGCGGGGGGGTCGGGCTATGGCGACCCCCTGGAGCGCTCGGCCTCCGACAAGGCCCATGACCTGGCCATGGGCTGGATCAGCCCCGAGGGCGCCGCCCGCCAATACGGCCCCGATCCGGCGGCCCCAGCCCAGCCGGACGCCGCGCCGCAGGGCCGGGCCGTTGCCGGTACCTGACCGATCGATTCGTTTTTTTCACAGGAGTCTCATCATGGAACGTCGCAGTCTTCTCAAAGGTGTTGCCGGCTCTACGCTGGCCGCTTCCTTCGCCGGACTTTCCGGCCAGGTTCTGGCCCAGCAGGGGAAAAAGATCCTCGTGATCGCCAGCGGCCAGGACATTCCGAATTTCGATCCGCATGTCGCGACCGGTTATTCGGCCTCGATGCTGCTGCGCAACACCTATGACGGCCTGGTCCGGATCGAAGGCAACCCGCCCAAGGTGGTGCCGCACCTCGCGGCGTCCTGGACGGTGTCGCCCGATGGCCTGGAGTACGTGTTCAAGCTCGACCCGGCGGCGCGTTTCCAGGACGGCAGCCCGGTCACCGCCAACGCGGTCGCCTACTCGTTCCGGCGCACCCTGCGCCTGGCCAAGGGCAATGCCTGGATGATCGCCGGCGTGGTGGACCCTGCGGGCATCGAGGCCACCGATGTGCAGACGGTGCGCTTCAAGCTGCTCAAGCCCTTTGCGCCCTTCCTGTCGGTGCTGCCCTGGCAGTTCATCGTGAATCCGGTGCTGCTGGAGACCAACAAGGGCTCCGACGACGGCCAGGAGTACTTGCGCAAGAACGTGGCCGGCTCGGGCCGATTCCGGGTCAAGCGCAACGAGCCCGGCAACCTGTATGAACTCGAACGCATGCCCAATCCCTGGAAGCCGGGAGGCAACCTCGATGGCGCCATCTGGAAGATCGTGCGCGAGACGTCCTCGCAGCGCCTGATGCTGGCGCGGGGCGAGGCGCATATCGCGGTCGACCTGACCAGCGAAGACATGGACGCCCTCAAGGACCGTCCGGGCGTGGTGCGCATCCTGGAGCCCGAGTTCCGCACCTTCAGCATCAAGATGAACACGCAGTACGGGCCGCTGGCCGATGTCAACCTGCGCAAGGCCGTGTCCTACGCCTTCAACTACAAGGCCATGCTCGATGCGGCCGGCTATGCCGAGCTGATGGTCGGCCCGCTGCCCCCCGGCCTGATGAGCGATCCCAAGCTCAAGGTGCCGCGCACCGACCTCGAAGTTGCCAAGTCGTTCCTGGCCAAGTCCAAGCACGCCAATGGCGGCGTCAAGCTGACCATGGTGTACGTCACTGGCCTGGAGCAGCAGCGCCAGTGGGCGCTGGTGCTGCTCGACAGCCTCAAGAAGATCGGCATCGAGCTCGAGATCAAGCCCATGGTCTGGCCGGACATGGTGGCCTCCACCAAGACGCCGGCCACCACGGCCGACTTCTTTCCCGTTTACCAGACCGGCAACTACGCCGATCCGGACAACGTGGCCTATGCGGCCTACCACAGCTCGCGCAACGGCAACTGGCAGAACCCCGTCTACAGCAACCCCAAGGTCGATGCGCTCATCGAGAAAGGGCGGGGCGAGGTCGATGCCAAAAAGCGCGCCGCCATCTACCAGGAGTTCCAGCGGCTGGTGGTGGACGATGCGCCCGATCTTTTCGGCGTGCTCGAAAAGCGCCGCATCGCCATGCGCGACACGGTCCAGGGCTTCAGCTTCACGCCGGTGGCCAGCAATGCCATCGACCTGCAGAAGCTCTCGCTGAAGTAAGTCCGCCCGGGACCGGAGCCGCAGCCTGTGCTGAGCTACATCCTGCGACGCCTGGTGCTGCTGGTTCCGGTGCTGCTCGGGCTGTCGATGATGGTGTTCGTCATCGGACGCCTGCTGCCCGGCGATCCGGTGATGCTGGCTGCCGGCCCCAACGCCACCCCGCAGGAGATGGCCGCGCTGGCGGCCGAATTCGGTCTGGACCAGCCCGTGGCGCTGCAGTACGGCCGTTACCTGGCGGGTCTGCTGCAGGGCAACTGGGGGCGTTCGCTCCAGACCCGCGGTCCGGTGCTCGACGACCTGCGGATCTACCTGCCGGCCACCCTGGAACTGGTGCTGGCCGCCATGGCCGTCGCCATCGTGGTGGGGATCCTGCTCGGGCTGGTGGCGGCCGTATGGCGCAATGGCTGGATCGATTACGGGGTGCGGCTGGTCTCGCTGGCCTCGATCTCCATGCCGCGCTTTTTCCTGGGCCTGCTGCTGCAGCTGGTCTTTGCCATGTGGCTGGGCTGGACGGCGCTGGGCGGGCGCTTTCCGCTGACGGGCAGCCCCCCGCCGACCGTCACCGGAATGCTCACCCTTGACAGCCTGCTGGCGGGGGACATGGCCGCCTTCTGGCTGGCCCTGCAGCACCTGGCGCTGCCTGCGATCGCCATGAGCCTCTCGCCGCTGGCCACCATCACCCGCATGATGCGGGCCTCTACCCTGGAGGTGCTGCAGCAGGACTATGTGCTGACCGCGCGCGCGCTGGGCATCCCGCCGGGCAAGCTGCTGTTCAAGCATGTGCTGCGCAATGCGCTGTCGGCCACGCTGACCGTGATCGGCCTGTACTTTGGCTGGCTGCTGGGCGGCACCGTGCTGGTGGAGACGGTGTTCGACTGGCCCGGTGTCGGCCTGTACGCCACCAAGTCCATCCTGACCCAGGACTTCATGCCCGTCATGGGTGTGGTGCTGTGCATTGGCACGCTGTTCGTGCTCTTCAACCTGGTCATCGACATCCTCTATGGCGTGATCAATCCCAAGGTCCGGCTGCGATGACGACCGACCCGTCCGCTGCTTCGCAAGCCCGCCGCGAAGCCTGGCGCCGCGGCTTCTACCGCATGCGGCAAAGCAGCCTGTCGCTGGTCGGCCTGGTGCTGGTGGTCCTGCTGCTGGCGCTGGCGCTGGTCGGCCCTGCGCTCGCCCCGTACCCGGAGCACATCACCGGCAGCATCGATACCGCGATGCGCTTCCGGCCCCCCTCGGTCACCCACTGGATGGGGACCAACGAGCTGGGCCAGGATGTGCTCTCGCTGGTGCTGGGCGGCGCGCGCATCTCCCTGCTCGCCGGGCTGGCCGTGGTGCTGCTGGCTGCAGCAGTGGGCACGCTGGTCGGCGCGGTGGCGGGTTACCTGGGCGGCTGGACCGACGAGGTGCTGATGCGCCTGGCCGACCTCAAGCTCACGCTGCCTGGCCTGATTCTGGCCATGGCGGTGGCGGCGGCCCTGGGCGCGGGCACCGTCAACATGGTCATCGCCATCTCGCTGGGCTGGTGGCCCGGCTTCGCGCGGCTGGTACGGGGCGAGGTGCTGAGCCGGCGCGAAGAGGTGTATGTGCTGGCCGCCCGCGCGCTCGGCGCGGGGCCGGTGCGCATCCTGTGGCGCCACATCCTGCCCAACATCGTATCGCCCGTCATCGTCAAGATGTCGCTCGACGTCGGCTTTGCCGTACTCACCGTGGCCTCGCTCGGATTTGTCGGCATCGGCGTCAAGCCCCCCACCCCCGAGTGGGGGCAGATGCTGTCCACGGCGCGCGGCTTTCTGCCCGATTACTGGTGGACCGCCATCTTTCCCGGTGCCGCCATCTTCCTGGCGGTGCTCAGTTTCAACCTGCTCGGCGATGGATTGCGCGATGTGCTCGATCCCCGCTCCCGTCGATGAAGGCTGCCGTGCCGCTGCTGCATATCGACAACCTGCACCTCACGATGCGCTCCTTCGAGGGCGAGGCGCATGTGCTCAATGGGGTGGATCTGGCGCTGGAGCGCGGTGAAATCTGGGGCCTGGCCGGAGAGACCGGCTGCGGCAAGTCCATCACCGGCCTGTCGGTGTCGCGGCTGGTCAAGACGCCGCCCGCGCAGTACCGGGGCGGCCGCATCCTGTTCGACGGGCAGGACGTGCTCGGGCTGTCCGAGCGCGCGATGCGCCACCTGCGGGGCCGCGCCATCAGCATGATCTTCCAGGACCCGTCCACCAACCTGAACCCGGTGTTGCGCGTAGGCGAGCAGATTGCCGACGTGGCCTACGAGATCGGTCGCCATGCGCCCGAGGTGCTGGGGCTCGACGAGCGGGCCGGCCACTTGCGGCGTCGCCGTGCCGCGCGCGCGCTGGCCGTGCAGATGCTTGAGCGCGTCGGCATTCCCGATGCGGCCCGTCGCGCGCAGGACTATCCGCACCAGTTTTCCGGCGGCATGCGCCAGCGGGTGCTGATCGCCATGGCGCTGGTCGGGCAACCCCGGCTGCTGATTGCCGACGAGCCCACCACCGCGCTGGACGTGACGCTGCAGGCCCAGATCCTGGACCTGCTGTCCGGGCTCGTCCGCGACAGCGGCACCGCCGTGCTGATGATCACCCACAACCTGGGCGTGGTCGCCCAGATCTGCAGCCACGTGGCGGTCATGTACGCGGGCCATGTGGTCGAGGCCGGCCCCACCCGGTCGGTGCTGCAGTCGCCATGCCACCCCTACACCCGGGCCCTGCTGGCGGCCCTGCCCCGGCCTGGCATGGCGCGCGGCCAGCTCACCAACCTGCCCGGTCGCGTGCCGGACCTGATCCACCCGCCGCCGGGTTGCCGCTTCGCACCGCGCTGCGCCCGCGCCAGCAGCGCGTGCGCCCAGCAGACCCCGGCTTACCGTGACGTGTCGCCTACCCACCGCGTGGCCTGCCTGCACCCCCATGAGGAGGGTGCATGAGCCCGGTCCTGATCGAGGCGCGCGAGGTGTCACGCTGCTACCCGCTGCCACGCGAGCGCCTGTGGTCTCCCCCCCGCATGCTGCGTGCCCTCGATGCCGTGTCGCTCACCGTGCGCCAGGGGCAGACCGTGGGCGTGGTGGGCGAATCCGGTTCGGGCAAGTCCACACTCACCCGCTGCCTGCTGGGCCTGGAGCCGGTGGACGGCGGACAGATCCTGTACCGCGGTGAAGATATCGCCGCCCACGATGCCCGTGGCCGCCGCCGCCATGCCAGCCGTGTGCAGGTGGTGTTCCAGGACCCCAGCGCGTCGATGAACCCCCGCATGACGGTGCAGGACATCGTGGCCGAGGGCATGGTCATTCACCAGCCGGAGATGGGCCTGGATGCGGTGGCCCGCTCGGCCCGCGTGCTGACCCTGCTGGACCATGTGGGCCTGGGCCGCAGCCACCTGTTCCGCTACGCGCACGAGCTCTCCGGCGGGCAGCGCCAGCGCGTCTGCATTGCCCGGGCGCTGGCCCTGCAGCCCGAGTGCCTGATCCTGGACGAGCCCACTTCGGCGCTCGACGTCTCGGTTCAGGCCCAGGTGCTGAACCTGCTGCACGAGATGCAGCAGACCTTCGGGCTCACCTACGTGTTCGTATCGCACGACCTGGCCGTGGTGCGCTACCTGTGCGACGAGGTGGTGGTGCTGCGCGGCGGCCGGGTGGTGGAGGCGGCACCCACCGAGACCCTGTTCAGCCACCCGCAGCACGACTACACCCGCGCCCTGATCGCCGCCATGCCGGCCTGGGCGTTCTGACCGGCCCCGCCCAGCGAGGAGAACCCTTCATGCGAATTGCCATCGGCGGCTTCCAGCACGAGACCAACACCTTCGCCCCGACCCGGGCGACGTTCGAAGACTTCCGGCGCGATGGCGGCTGGCCCGGGCTGCGCCGGGGCGGCGAGATCCTGGACACCATGGTGGCGCGCAATGTGCCCATTGCCGGCTTCATCGAGCAGCTCAAGGGCACCGCACACACGCTGCTGCCCACCGCCTGGGCCGCCACCGAGCCGTCGGCGCACGTGACCCAGGACGCCTTCGAGCGCATCGCGGCCATGATCCTCGAAGGCGTGCGCGACGCCCGGCCCGATGCGGTGTACCTCGACCTGCATGGCGCCATGGTGACCGAGCATCTCGATGATGGCGAGGGCGAACTGCTGGCCCGGGTGCGCCGCCTCGTCGGACCGGACATGCCCATCATCGCCAGCCTGGACCTGCACGCCAACGTGACCCGCCAGATGCTGGCCTGTGCCGACACCCTGGTGGCCTACCGCACCTACCCGCATGTGGACATGGCCGACACCGGCGCGCGCGCCGCCCATTTGCTGCTGCAGCGTGCCGCCGGCCTGCCCCGCCCTGCCGTGGCCGCTCGGCGAATCCCCTTCCTGATCCCGCTGTCCTCGCAGAGCACCGACCTCGAGCCCTCGCGCGGGGTGTACGCCGCCCTGGCCGCCATGGAATCGGCGGAGCTGCCGACCCTGTCGTTCACGCCCGGGTTTCCGGCGGCAGATTTTCCGGAATGCGGCCCGGTCGTCTTTGCCTATGGCAAGAGCGCCGGCAGCGCGCAGGCCGGCGCCGACGCCCTGGCCGCAATGATCGAGGCGGCCGAGGCCCGGTTTGACGTGCAGGTCTGGTCGCCCGAGGCGGCGGTGCAGCGGGCCATGCAGCTGGCCCGCCAGGCCAGCCGCCCGGTCGTCATCGCCGACACCCAGGACAACCCCGGGGCTGGCGGCAACTCCGACACCACAGGCATGCTGCGCGCCCTGCTGTCGTGCGGCGCGCCGCGCGCCGCGCTCGGGCTCATGGTTGATGCCGCCGCGGCCCGGGCGGCGCATGCCGCCGGCGTGGGCAGCACCATCACCGTGGCCCTGGGCGGCAAGTCCGGCATCGCGGGCGACGCCCCCCTGGAGGCCAGCTTCCGGGTGGAGGCGCTGTCCGACGGGCGAGTGCACTGCAACGGCCTGTTCTCGCGCGGCGCCACCATGGTGCTGGGCCCCAGCGCCTGCCTGTCGATCCAGGGCGTGCGCGTGGTGGTGTGCAGCCACAAGACGCAGCTGGCGGACCAGGCCCTGTACCGTTTTGTCGGCATCGAACCCACCGAGCAGGCCATCCTGGTCAACAAGAGCTCGGTGCATTTCAGGGCCGATTTCACCCCGATCGCGCACGAGATCCTGGTCGCCGCCGCACCTGGCCCCATGATCGCCGATCCTGGCGGCTTTGCCTGGACGCGCCTGGCCCCCGGCCTACGCCTGCGACCGCTCGGCCGCCCTTTCGCGCCGCGCTGAGCGGTTGGCCGACAATCGTCCGCGCATCCTCGCCTTTTCGGAGAACCCATGTCCGTGCTCACCCTGGCGCAAGCCAACACCATCATCGCCGCCGCCCTGGCCCGCGCCAGGCAGGCCGGCTACCAGCCCATGGGCGTGGCCGTGCTCGACGCCTCCGGCAACCTGAAAGCCTTTGCCAGCGAAGACGGGGCCAGCATGTTCCGCTTCGACATTGCCCGCGCCAAGGCCTTGGGGGCGGTCGGCATGGGTGTGTCCAGCCGGGTGCTGGGCCAGCGCGCCAAGGACAACCCCAACTTCTTCGTGTCGCTCTCGGCCACCTCCCAGGGCAGGTTCCTGCCCCAGCCGGGCGCGGTGCTCATCCAGGACGCCACTGGCACCGTGATTGGCGCCGTGGGCGCCAGCGGCGGCACCGGGGATGAAGACGAGGCCATCTGCATCGCCGGCGTGCAGGCCGCCGGGCTGACCCCCGGCTGAGGCAGGCCACCATCCGGGCAGCGTTTCCTTTGGATGCCTGACGCTATTGAATTCGTAGCTAGAACCGCTTATTCAACAAGGGCTGGAGCCCTTTTTGGCTCAATTATTTTGCCCAGCGGGTTCCCGAGACTGTCCCGATCCAGGGCGCCAGAGATCACACATCGCGGCTCACGTCCTCAGAGCCTGCTTCGCGGCGCCCCGGCGTCCCTGGCTCCATTGCGAGGCGCTGCAACCAAACTGCGCCAGAAACCAGTGGCTGAAGCTGCTGGCGCGGGCAAACCCGAGCAGGCCTGCGATTTCGCCCAGCGGCAGATCGCTCTCGCCCAGGTGTCGCTGGACAAGGTCGGTGCGCACCTGATCGAGCAGGCGGCTGTAGGACAGGCCCGTTGACGCCAGCTGCCGATGCAGGGTGCGGCGGTCCATCTGGAGCAGCCGGGCCACCTGGTCGGCGCTGCATTCACCGCCCGGCAACAGTGCCTGGATGGTCTGCATGCACAGGTCCTGGACGCTGTCGGTCTGCGCGTGCATCGCGCCTTCCAGGTACTTGCGCGCCAGCGCCGCCGCGCCCTGATCACTGAGTGGGCGTGGCCTGTAC
>VERU01000076.1 GCA_018882485.1 Rhodoferax sp.
ATCTCGGCGCTCAGCGCTGCGGTGCCGGCATCGCTGCACCCCCGCTTCTGCGGCATCCACTTTTTCAACCCGCCGCGCTACATGATGCTGGTGGAACTGGTGGCCGCGCCGGCCACCGATGCGGCCGTGCTCGACGCGCTGGAAACCTTCGTCACCACCGGTCTGGGCAAGGGCGTGGTGCGGGCCAAGGACACGCCCAACTTCATCGCCAACCGCGTCGGCATCGCCGGCATGCTGGCCACCATGAAAGAGGTCGAACGCTACGGACTCGGTTTTGATGTGGTCGACGACCTGACCGGCAAAAAGCTCGGGCGGGCCGGTTCGGGCACCTTCCGCACGGCGGACGTGGTCGGCCTGGACACCCTGGCCCATGTGATCCGCACCCTGCAGGACACCCTCGATGCGGACAGCGACCCTTTTTACGGGACCTTCGGCACCCCCGAGGTGCTGCGCCAGCTGATCGAGCGGGGCCATCTGGGGCAGAAGGCCGGGGCCGGCTTCTACCGCAAGCAGGGGCGGGAGGTGCAGCGCTTCGATGCGGCCAGCGGCGATTACGTCGCGGCCGGCCAGAAGGCCGACGAGGTGTACGCCCGCATGCTCAGGCGGCCAGCGGCCGAGCGCTTGCGCCTGTTGCGCAACAGCGAAGGCGCTCAGGGGCGCTTTCTCTGGGCCGTGCTGCGCAACGGCTTTCACTATGCGGCGGTTCATCTGGGCCGCATTGCCGAGACCGCGCGGGATCTCGACCTGTGCATGCGCTGGGGCTTCGGCATGCAGCAGGGCCCGTTCGAACTGTGGCAGGAAGCGGGCTGGCTCGAGGTGGCCCGCATGGTGCAGGACGACATCGACGCCGGGCGTGCCCTGTGCGCCGAACCGCTGCCCGACTGGGTGTTTCGCGGACCGGTGGCCGAGGCCGGCGGTGTGCACACCCCTGCCGGATCCTGGAATCCCACGCTGGGCAGCTTCCAGCCGACCCGGCGTCTGCCGGTGCACGATCGGCAGCTGTTCCCCGAATCGGTGCTGGGCCAGGCCGAACCCCAGCCGGGCCTGTCCGGACGCACCCTGCATGAAGACGAGGCGCTGCGGCTGTGGACGCTCGATGAGGAGGTGCTGATCGCCAGCATCAAGACGAAGATGCGCGCCATCAGCCCGGCGGTGGTCGAGGGCCTGGCCATGGCCCTGGACCAGGCCGAGTCGGCGTTCCAGGGGCTGGTGATCTGGTCCCCCGGCGAGCCGTTTTCGGTGGGTGCGGATTTGCAGGCCATGTTGCCGGCCTTCATGGTGGCCGGCATTGGCGCGGTCGAGGGCGCGGAGGCCGAGATGCAGCAGCTCATGCTGCGGCTGCGCTACGCGGCGGTGCCGGTGGTGGCGGCCGTGCGTGGCATGGCGCTGGGCGGTGGCTGCGAGCTGGCGATGCACGCCGCACGGCGGGTGGTGGCCATGGAAAGCTACATCGGGCTGGTGGAGGTGGGGGTGGGTCTGGTGCCCGGCGCGGGCGGACTCACCGCCATCGCCCGTCGGGCGGCCGAGCAGGCCCGGGCCTCGACCGGTCGCGATCTGCTGCCTTTTCTGACCGAAGGGTTCACCGCGGCCGCCATGGCCCGGGTGGGCACCAGCGCGCTGGAGTCGCGCAAACTCGGTTACCTGCTGGACAGCGACATCATCGTGCCGCACCGCGATGAGTTGCTGTTCGTGGCGGTGCAACAGGCGCGCGCGATGGCGGTGGCCGGCTACCGGCCACCGCACCGGCGCCCCTTCGCGGTGGCGGGGCGCAGCGGCGTGGCCACCCTGACTGGCCAGCTGGTCAATCTGCGGGACGGCGGCTTCATCAGCGAACACGATTTCCGGATCGCCTCGCGCATCGCCGGCGTGGTGTGCGGTGGCGATGTCGATGCCGGTTCGCTGGTGGACGAGAACTACCTCATGGGCCTGGAGCGGCGGGCCTTCTGCGAGCTGCTGGTCCACCCCAAGACCCAGGAGCGCATCATGGCCATGATGTCCACCGGCAAGCCCCTGCGCAACTGAATCGGAGCTGATCATGAAACAGATCCAGGAGGCCTACATCGTGGCCGCCCGGCGCAGCCCCATCGGGCGCTCGCACCGGGGTTTCTTCCGCAACACCCGGCCCGATGACCTGCTGGCCCATGTGCTGCGCGCCACCCTGGCGGACCTGCCCACGCTGGACCCCGCCGCCATCGAGGATGTGGTGTGCGGCTGTGCCATCCCGGAGGCGCAGCAGGGCCTGAATGTGGCGCGCATCGCTGCGGTCCTCGCCGGTTTGCCGGATCGCGTGGGGGGTATCACCGTCAACCGGTTCTGCGCCTCCGGCCTGAGCGCCGTGCAGATGGCGGCCGACCGCATCCGCGTGGGCGAGGCCGACGTCATGGTGGCTGCCGGCGTCGAGAGCATGAGCCTGGTGCCCATGATGGGCAATGCGCCCTCGCTGTCGCCGGCCATCTTCGCGCGCGACGCCAATGTGGGCATCGCCTACGGCATGGGCCTGACCGCCGAGCGGGTGGCCACGCAGTGGAAGGTGAGCCGCACCGCGCAGGACGAATTCGCGCTGGCCTCGCACCAGCGTGCGCTGGCCGCGCAGGCGGCGGGCGAGTTTGGCGATGAGATCACGCCGGTCGAGGTGGTCGATCGCACGCCGGACCTGGCCACCGGCGGCGTCTGCGAGCAGCGCCGCACCGTGAACCTGGACGAGGGCGCGCGGGCCGACACCTCTTTGCAGGGCCTGGCGCGGCTCAAGGCCGTGTTTGCGGCCCGTGGCTCGGTGACCGCCGGCAACAGCTCCCAGACCTCGGACGGGGCGGGCGCCCTGGTGCTGGCCAGCGAGTCGGCGGTGCAGCGCTTCGGGCTGACCCCGCTGGCCCGCTTTGTGGGCTTTGCTTCGCGCGGAGTCCCGCCGCAGATCATGGGCATCGGACCGATCGAGGCGATTCCGGCGGTCCTGCGCAACGCGGGTTTGCGGCAGGACGATGTGGACTGGATCGAGCTCAACGAAGCTTTTGCCGCCCAGTCGCTGGCGGTGATCCGCACCTTGGGGCTGGATCCGCAGCGCGTCAACCCCCTGGGTGGGGCCATTGCGCTGGGGCACCCCCTGGGTGCCACCGGTGCGATCCGTGCCGCCACCGTGGTGCACGCCCTGCGCCGGCGGCGGCTGCGGTACGGCATGGTCACCATGTGTGTGGGCATGGGCCAGGGCGCGGCCGGTTTGTTCGAGCGACTGTGATGGACTACCTGGCTTCCCCCCACCCCTTTGACCAGGCGCTGCGCCTGCAGCGCCTGCCGGACGGCCACTGGCAAGGCCACACCAGCCCGGCTTACGCCAACATGGTGGGCCCGTTTGGCGGCATGACCGCCGCCCAGATGCTGCAGCCGGTCCTGCAGGATCCGCTGCTCCTGGGGGATCCGGTGGCACTGACCGTGAACTACGCCACCGGCGTGGCCGATGGCCCGTTCACCATCCGTGCGCGGGCCGCACGCACCAACCGCTCCACCCAGCACTGGGTGATGGAGATGGTGCAGTCCGATCAGTCGGTGATCACCGCGACGGCCGTGACGGCGGCCCGGCGCGAGACCTGGGGGGTGGACGACGAGCCGCTGCCCGATTGCCCGCCGCCGGCAGCCTGCAGCGCGCAGCGCTGGAGCGCACCGGTGGCCTGGTTCGACTGCTACGAGATGCGACCGGTCTCCGGTTCCCTGCCGATCAGCTGGGACGGCAGCAGCCAGGACAGCCAGACCCGCCTGTGGGTGCACGACCAGCCGGCACGGGCGCTGGATTTTGCCTCCCTGGCCGCCATGTCCGATGTGTTTTACCCGCGGGTCTGGCGCCGTCGGGCCACCCACACCCCGGCAGGTACCGTCTCGATGACCGTCTATTTCCATGCGAGCCGGCAGCAGCTGCAGGACACTGGTACCGGCTACCTGCTGGCCCAGGCCCGGGCGCAGGCTTTTCGCAACGGGTTCTTCGACCAGACCGCGCAGCTCTGGAACGAGGCCGGTTTGCTGCTGGCCACCACGCACCAGATCGTCTACTACAAGTCCTGAACCCTGCACCGAGGCACGCCCATGGCCCGCAACCTGGAATTCCTATTCGATGTCGGCAGCCCTGCGGCCTACCTGGCCTGGACGCAGCTGCCGTCGCTGTGCGCGCAGACCGGCGCCAGCCTGACGCTGCGACCGCTGCTGCTGGGTGGTCTGTTCCAGGCCACCGGCAACCGTGCGCCCATCGAGGTGCCCGCCAAAGGGCGCTACCTGTTCACCGATCTGGCCCGCTTTGCGCAGCGCTACCGGGTGCCCTTCCGGTTCAATCCGCACTTTCCGATCCAGACCCTGACCCTGATGCGCATGGCGACCGGCTTGCAGCTGCGGCAGGACCCGGATCTGACGCGCCTGTGCGACCTGGCTTTTCGGGCCATCTGGGTCGACGGCCTGGCCCTGGGCGATGCCTCCGTGCTGGGGGCAACGCTGCAGGCCGGCGGCTTTGATGCCGATGCCTTGATGCGCCGGGCGGCCGAGTCCGCCGTCAAGGAGGCCCTGCGGACGCAGACCGAGCAGGCCGTGCAGCGCGGTGTGTTCGGCGCCCCCACGTTTTTCGTGGGCGACCAGATGTTCTGGGGCCAGGACCGGCTGGATTTCGTGCGCGAAGCCCTGGTCTGATACCCTCGGTGCCACACCTCCAACCCCGTTCGAGCACCCAATCCCATGAGCGACATCCTCACCGACATCGACCAGGGCGTGATGACCATCACCCTGAATCGCCTGGACAAGAAGAATTCCATCACCACCGCCATGTACGCGGCAGTGGCCGATGCGCTGAGTGCTGCGCAGGCCGATCCGGCGGTGCGCGTGGCCGTGCTGCAGGGTCACGAGACCGTTTTCTGCGCGGGCAACGACCTCGCCGATTTCCTGAACGCCGGGCCGGTCGGCCCGGATGCGCCGGTGTTCCGCTTCCTGCAGGTGCTCAGCACGTTTCCCAAACCCCTGGTGGCTGCGGTTTGCGGTCCGGCCGTGGGCGTGGGCACCACGGCGCTGTTCCATTGCGATCTGGTCTACGCGGGCGACAACGCGGCCTTTTCCATGCCGTTCGTCAACCTCGGCCTGTGTCCCGAGGCCGGCTCCAGCTACCTGGCGCCGCGCCTGATGGGCTTTGCCCGTGCCGCCGAGGCGCTGCTGCTGGGTGAACCGTTTCTGGCCGAGGCGGCGCTGGAGATGGGGCTGGTCAACCGCATCGTGCCCCCGGCCGAGGCCGCGGCGCTGGCGCAGCGGCAGGCGCGCAAGCTGGCCACCAAGCCCCTGGCCTCCCTGATCGAGACCAAGCGCCTCATGAAGCGGGGTCAGGCCGAGGTGGTGGCTGAGCGCATGCGCGAGGAAGGCGCCAGTTTTGCCCGCATGCTGGGCGAGCCGGCCGCGCGCGAGGCCTTTGCGTCCTTTCTGGGCAAACGGCGGCCCAAAGCCGCCTGAAGCAGGCTGTCCGCTGCCCCCCGGCCATGTCTTACGCCTCTGTGTTTGCCCCCGGCCTGTTTGCCGGCCGGGTGGTTCTGGTCACCGGGGGTGGCTCCGGCATCGGACGTTGCACCGCCCATGAACTGGCGGCCCTGGGTGCCCACGTGGTCCTGCTGGGCCGCAACCCCGACAAGCTGCAGGCGGCGGCTGCCGAAATCCAGGCCGACGGCGGCGCGTCGAGCTGGCATGCCTGCGACATCCGGCAGGACGAGGCGGTAGGCCGGACGGTGGCCGAGGTGCTGGCAGCGCATGGCCGCATCGACGCCCTCGTCAACAACGCCGGCGGTCAGTACATCGCGCCCCTGGAAAGCCTCAGCGCCAAGGGCTGGCAGGCCGTGATCGATACCAACCTGACGGGCGGCTTTCTGGTGGCGCGCGAGGTGTACCTGCAGGCCATGCGACAGGCCGGGGGCAGCATCGTCAATATCGTGGCCGACATCTGGGGGTCCATGCCGGGCATGGGTCACAGCGGCGCGGCGCGGGCCGGCATGGTCAGCTTCACCGAGACCGCCGCCGTCGAGTGGGCCGCCAGCGGGGTGCGCGTGAACGCGGTGGCGCCCGGCTACATCGCCTCCAGCGGCATGGACCATTACCCCGAGGACATGGCGCCGCTGTTGCGCGAACTGGCCAGCACCGTGCCCCTGGGACGTTTTGGCACCGAATCCGAAACGGCGGCGGGCATCGTCTTCCTGCTCAGCCCTGCGGCGAGCTTCATCTCGGGAAGTGTGCTGCGCATCGACGGCGCCCGTCCCCAGGTGCGGCTGGGCTGGCCCATGGGAGAGCCGGCAGAGCCCGGCACGGCGCGCGATGCGGTGCGCCCGTTCAATGGCTTCCACCGTGCCAGCGTGCCCAGGGTGTTTGCCCGCTGCGGCGCCACCGCAGCCCGCAGGGTGGGTCGTCGGGTCGGGGACAATGGCTCCATGAGCGCTGCGTCTGCCAAATCCTCCCCGGTCGTGTTCGAAGACGAATTCATCGAGGGCCTGCGGCTCCTGTGGGAGCACAAAATCGTCTTCAACCAGACGCTGGGCCTGCGCGTGGTTTCGGTCCACCCGGAGCGGGTGAGCGCCCGCATCGAGATGCGGCCCGAACTGGTGGGGCACTACGGCTACAACCGGGTCCATGGCGGAGTCATCAGCGCCGGTCTGGACGCCATGGGCGGGCTGGCGGTCATGGCGGCCATCGGGGCGCGTCACATGGACGAAAGTCCGGCCCAGCGGCTGCACCGTTTTGGCAAGCTGGGCACCATCGACCTGCGCATCGATTACCTGCGGCCCGGCATCGGCGACCGCTTCGAGCTGCGCGCCGAGGTGCTGCGGCTGGGGTCGCGTGTGGCCTCCACCCGCATGGAGTTTTTGGGCGCGGACGGCAAGCTGCTGTCCAGCGGCGCCGGTGCGTACATCGTGTCCTAGGCGGTCTGCCAGCCGGCACTCTTGAATGCTATTTTATTTGTAGCTACAACTCCAATAAATATAAGGCTTTTAGCCCAGTTTTATCATCCATTTCCGGGATCGGATGAGCCCGTGGCCGGGCGCCCCGCACGCCATTGCGAGACGGTGCATCCGTACTGGCGCCGGAACCAGTAAGCGAATGGGCTGGGCCCGGAAAAGCCCAGCAGCTCGGCCAGTTCGGCCAGCGATCGGTCACTGTCGCGGATCTGGCGGCCTGCAAATTCGGTGCGGATGGTGTGCAGCAGCGACGAGAACGAGGCGCCGTCGGCCTCCAGATGGCGGTGCAGGGTGCGGCGGTTCATGCCCAGCAGTTGCGCCACCTGGTCGGCCGTGCAGCGACCCCCGGGCAGCAGGGCGGCGATCAGCTGACGCGCCGAGCCCAGCGTGGTGCCCGGCGCGTCGGACAGCGCCTGTTCCAGGAACCGTCGCGCATAGGGCGACAGGCCCGATTCCCGATCGGGCAGGGGTGCGGTCAGGTCTCTGGCCGCGCACACGATGCCGTTGAACGCACTGTTGAATTCGACCGCCGATCCGAACAGCTGGCTGTGGCTGTCTCCCCGCAGAGGCGCCCGGTGGGTGAAGCAGACCTGTCGCGGGCGCCAGCCGGGTCCCAGCAGCTCCCTCAGGATGCGGAACATCACCCCGATGGCCAGTTCGATGGACTGCCGCACCGAGCCGCCGGCCTCGATCAGTACTTCCTCGCGGATGATCACGACGTCGGCATGATCCTCGATGTGCGTCAGCAGCGATGCGTTGAGCAGCCGCAGGTAGCGCCCCAGCGTGTCGAGCGCCTGGCGCGCGGTGGGCGCTTCCCGCAGCACGATGCTGATCGGCCCCAGGTTGGAGAGCCTGCGGCCGCGCGCGAGTTGCAGTCCGAAGTCCTCCACGCCGGCAGCCTGGGCGCTGCTTTCCAGCAGTTGCCGTACGGCGAGCACGCTGATGGGTGTCTCCGGGTCGTCCAGGCAACGCAGATTCAGACCGACCTGCGCCATCATGGCCTGGGGGTTCAGGCCCAGCGACTGCGCCAGCTCGACGTAACCGCTGAGGCTGGCACTGCGGATCACCTGGATGGGCCGGTGCACAAATGTCCCAATTCAGATATCAGATGACCCGAAATATACATGCGGTGCCCGGCGCCGTCGATAAGCTTGCGATCCAGTCGACGGCTTTGCGTGCCGGCGGCGCCCCATACAACCGGAGACACCGCACGATGCACACGATCGACAAGGCGCGCCTGTCGCGCCACCTGCTCACCTTTCTGGCGGCCGCGCTGGTCGCGCCCTGGGCCCAGGCCTGGACCGACAAGCCGGTCAGGATGCTGGTGCCGGCACCGGCCGGCGGCACCATGGATGTGGTCGCGCGCATCCTGGCGGACCAGCTGTCGGCCGACATCGGTCAGCCCGTTGTGGTGGACAACAAGCCCGGCGCGGGCGGTGCGATCGCGGTGCAGGCCATGACGTCGGCACCGGCCGACGGGCAGACCATCATGGTCACCGCCAGCAACATCCTGACCGAAATCCCCCATGTGATGAAGACGGGCTTCGACCCGGTCAAGGATGTCCGGCCGGTGGGCACCATCGCGCGGGCCGGCATGGTGCTGGTGGGCTCGCCCTCGCTGTCGGCCAGCGACCTCAAGGACTTTGTGGCCTATGCCAGGGCCAATCCGGGCAAGCTCAGTTTTGCCTCGTACAGCGCCGGCACGGCGTCGCACTATGCGGGCATGATCCTCAACCAGAAGGCGGGCCTGGACTTGCAGCATGTGCCCTTCCCCGGCTCGCCACCGGCCCTGGTGCAGGTGATGGGCGGCCAGATCGCGCTGATGTTCGACGGTATCGTGACGTCCATGCCGCAGATCAAGGCGGGCAAGCTCAAGGCCTTCGGGGTGGCGTCCAAAGCCCGCTCGGGCCACCCGCCCCAGGTGCCCACCCTGGCCGAACTGGGCTAACCCCCGC
>VERU01000077.1 GCA_018882485.1 Rhodoferax sp.
GCTGACGCGGTGGTTGGCCTGGGGGGCAGCAACACGGTGTCGGTGACGGGTGCCGCGGCGTCCAAGTCGCTGACGGTCTCTGGCAACAACACCTTGTCCGTGGCCTACGGTGGCGCCCTCACTGTGGCTGGCAGTGCATCTGTCTCCAACCTGAACATGACAGACGGCGCGCTGTCGGTGAATGGCAGCCTGACCGCCAGCAACAGCTATGCCCAGAGCGGCGGGGCTGTGACGGCGGCCAGCCTGAGCGCGACGCAGGCTAGCGGGGATATGGTGTTGTCCGGTGGCACCCTATCGACCACGGGGTCGCTGGACCTGACAGCGGTTGCCGGCAGTATTCAGCAGACCGACACTGCGGGCGCGATCAAGGTGGGTGGAGCCGCCAACGTGGCGGCGACCAACGGAAACATCAGCCTGACTCAAGCCGAAAATGATTTTGTCGGTGCGGTCACCTTATCGGCTGGTGGCTACGGCGGTGCGGTCAGTCTGAGCGGTTTGCATGGCCTGCAACTGGGTACCACCACGGCGAACAGCCTTACGGTGACGGCGGGTGGGGATATCACGCAGTCGGGCGCCATCACGGTGACCGGGGCCAGCAGCTTGACCGCGACCGGTGGCAGTATCACCCTGGAGAACGCCTCCAATCAACTCGCCTCGGTGTCGGCGCAGAGCTCGGGTTATGGGGGGGCCGTGTCGCTGGTGACCTCGGGGGCCATGGCGCTGGGCGAGGTTTCAGCCACGAACACCTTGCGTCTGAAAGCGGGCGGGGTGATCACGCCCGGCGAAGCCGTCAGCGCCAAGGGTTTCATTCTGGATGGAGGCACCTGGAATCAGGTGTCGGAGGCATTGCCCAGTTTGTCGGTGACCGATTTCCAGATTTCGGCAGGGGCAACCTTCATTCGGGCCAAGGGGGGTGATGGCACCTTAGGCTCGCCCTATCTCCTGACGGACGTGTATGGACTCCAGGGCATGGGCAGCAGCGGCATGGCGTCCAGGCAGTACGAGTTGGCCAACTCCATCGATGCCAGCGGCACCCAATCCTGGACTGGCTTCTTTCAGCCCATTGGGTCGTTCACGGGCGCCTTGGATGGCAAGGGCAAAGTGGTCAGCCACCTGCGGGTGGATTCGGGTATCCGTGCGGGGCTTTTTGGTGCCATCTTGGGGGGTGGGACCGTCACCGATCTGGGTCTGTTGAACCCTCAGGTCAGCGGCATCGGCAGCGTGGGTGCCCTGGCGGGCGAAAGTGCGGGCTCGATCAGCCGCAGCTATGCAGCCGGTCTGACGGTGACGGGCAAAGGGGGCAGCACCTATGTGGGTGGCCTGGTTGGCGTGAATGCCGGCACCATCACGGCCGCGTACACCACAGGCAGTGTCTCCACCCTGTCGTCCAGCGGTTACACCGGGGGCTTGGCAGGCCAAAATAAGGGTACGGTTTCGCAGGTCTATGCCGCCGTGGGGGTCAGCCGGCCCTCCGAGGGGACTGCCGGCGGGCTGGCGGGTTCGAACACCGAAACCGGCAGCGTCACCCATGGCTACTGGAACACCACGCTGAACCCGGAGATCACCGGCGGTGCCGGCACCGGGCTGACATCGGAGCAGATGAAGAATTCGGCGAACCTGACCGGGTTCGTCTTTGGAGGCATTGGCCCCTGGCGGTTCACCACGGGCCAGAACGACGGGTACCCGGTGTTGTGCCCGCCTGCAGGCTGCGGCACCATTTATGTGTATGTCAAGCCCAACAGCGGATCCAGCGTCTACGGCGATGTGCCGTCCTTCAGCTACCAGTTGGTCGACGACAGCGGCAATCCATACAGCCTGAGTGGCGCCACGATAGGGGGTACTGCCACGTATTCCGGCGCGCCCACCGCCACCAGCCCTGCCGGTGCCTACAGCCTGACTTACGGCAGTGGTCTTTCGTTGTCCGGGGCTTCGGCCGACGGCTACGACTTGCAGCCCTACAGCACCCCTGTCAACTGGACGGTGAACCGTCGCACCGTGTCCCTCAGCGGGGCCAAGGTGTACGACGGCTCCACGTCGTTGGACGGCGCGGTCACCATCGCGACGGGTATCGCCGGCCAGTCCCTGAGCTACAGCGGCGCGCAGGCGGCCAGCAGGCAGGTGGGCGCTGGTAATTACATCAGTGCCATCACCTTGCTGGATGGCGAAGGTGGGCTGGCTTCCAATTACCAGTTGCCGGTGCTCAACAGCACATGGGCTCCGGTGGCGATCGAGCGCCGCAGCCTCACCATCAGCGGCATCACGGCGGCCAGCCGGGTGTACGACGGCAGCACGGCGGCGCAGATCGACACCGCCGCGGTGCAACGCAGCGGATTGATCGCCGGAGACCAGGTGACGGTGAGCGCCACGGGCGTCTTTGCCGACAAGAACGTGGGCACGGGCAAGACCGTGAACCTGAGCAGCAGCTACAGCGGGGCCGATGCGGGCAACTACAGCATCACCTCGCAGACCAGCACCACGGCCGACATCACCCCCAAAGTGCTCACCCTCACGGCCAGCGCCCTGACGGCCAGCAGCCGTGTCTACGACGGCACCACCCAGGCGCAGGTTAATGCCGCAGGTCTGCAACTCGGCGGCCTCATCCCGGGAGACCAGGTCACCGTGAGTGCCACAGGCGTCTTTGCCGACAAGAACGTGGGCGTGGCCAAGCCCGTCACCATCAGCGCCAACCTCAGCGGGGCCGATGCCGGCAACTACAGCACCAGCGGGCAGACCAGCACCACGGCCGACATCACCCCCAAGAGCCTGACGGGCAGCATCACCGCAGCTAGCCGGGAATACGACGGCAGCGCCAGCGCGGCCACTGCCAGCCGCAGCCTGAGCGGCGTCATGGGCAGCGACGACGTCAGCTACAGCGGCGGCAGCGCCAGCTTTGCCGACAAGAACGCCGGTGCGGCCAAGACCGTGACCGCCTCCGGACTGAGCCTTGCTGGGGCGGACGCGGCCAACTACAGCGTCAACACCAGCGCCAGCACCACGGCCGACATCACGGCCAGGGCGCTGACCATCAGCGGCATCACGGCGGTCAGCCGGGTGTACGACGGCAGCACGGCGGCGCAGATCGACACCGCCGCGGTGCAACGCAGCGGATTGATCGCCGGAGACCAGGTGACGGTGAGTGTTACGGGCGTCTTTGCCGACAAGAACGTGGGCACGGGCAAGACCGTGAACCTGAGCAGCAGCTACAGCGGAGCCGATGCGGGCAACTACAGCATCACCTCACAGACCAGCACCACGGCCGACATCACGGCCAAGAGCCTGACGGGCAGCATCAGCGCAGCCAGCCGCGTTTACGACGGCAGCACCAGCGCGGCCATCACCGGCCGCAGCCTCAGCGGCGTGATCACGGGCGACGAGGTCAGCTACAGCGGCGGCAGCGCCAGCTTTGCGAACAAGAATGTTGGCACCGGCAAGACGGTGACCGCCTCCGGACTGAGTCTGAGTGGAGCTGATGCGGCCAACTACAGCGTCAACACCAGCGCCAGCACCATGGCCGACATCACCGCCAAGAGCCTGACGGGCAGCATCAGCGCGGCCAGCCGGGAATACGACGGCAGCACCAGCGCAGCCATCACCGGCCGCAGCCTGAGCGGCGTGATCACGGGCGATGAGGTCAGCTACAGCGGCGGCAGCGCCAGCTTTGCGAACAAGAACGCCGGTGCAGCCAAGACCGTGACCGCCACCGGCTTGAGCCTCGCTGGGGCGGATGCGGCCAACTACAGCGTCAACACCAGTGCCAGCACCACGGCCGACATCACCCAGCGGTCGATAATCGGAGCGATAACGATCACGAGCCGTCAGTACGACGGCAGTTCCAGCGCATCGATTGCCAGTCGTTCTCTGACGGGTCTGATCACAGGCGACGAGGTCAGCTACAGCGGCGGCAGCGCCAGCTTTGCCGACAAGAACGTGGGCACAGCCAAGACGGTGACCGCCACCGGCCTGAGCCTTTCTGGGGCCGGTGCGGCCAACTACAGCGTCAACACCAGCGCCAGCACCACGGCCAACATCACGGCCAGGGCGTTGACCATCAGCGGCATCACCGCTGCCAGCCGGGAATACGATGGCAGCACAGCGGCGCAGGTCAATACTGCAGCGGTGCAACGCACTGGATTGATCGCCGGAGACCAGGTCACCCTGAGTGTTACGGGCGTCTTTGCCAACAAGAACATGGGTAGTGCCAAGACCGTGAGCCTGAGCACCAGCTACAGCGGCGCCGATGTGGGCAACTACAGCATCAGCGAGCAGACCAGTACCAGCGCCGACATCACCCCCAAGACCTTGACGGGCAGCATCACCGCTGCCAGCCGCGTCTACGATGGCAGCACCAGCGCCGTCATCACCAGCCGCAGCCTGAGCGGCGTGATCACAGGCGAAGATGTCAGCTACAGCGGCGGCAGCGCCAGTTTTGCCGACAAGAACGTGGGCACGGGCAAGACTGTCACCGCCACGGGCCTGGGCCTGAGCGGGGCCGATGCGGCCAACTACAGCGTCAATGCCAGCGCCAGCACCACGGCCGATATTTTCAATCCTTTGCCTGTGACCACCACCCCAGGCAACATCGTTTCCAACTTTTTGGCTGCCTTTGAGCAGGCGATCGGCACAGCCCAGCCCAGCGCCAGTCCGGGCGTTACCGGTAAGTTCACCCAAAGCAGCTCGACCCGGGTTGCGTCCCAAGCGTCCTCGCAGACGAGCCAATCCGGCCAGATCAACGTCACCGGTGAGGTGCGCAATGACAGCAGGAGCGAAGACAAGGACAACAAAGACAGCAAAGACAAGACGGTCATCAAACCCGTCGCTGCCGAGATCTGCCTGCCATGACGAACCCCCTACTCCCCGTTCTGTCTCTCATTCGGCCCCGCGCTGCGTGTTGGCGTGCTCTGGCCCGACTCCCTGGCCTGCTGCTTGCGGCCACGCTGCTGGTCCTGATGACCTGCAACGCGCAGGCCCAGGCTCCCACCCCCGCATCCACTACCTCTCCCGCGGCCAGCCAGAGCGCCGGAGAAGTCGAATTCCTGCGCGGCGTGGCCTTTGCGCAGACGCCGGGCCAGCCCCCACGCGCCATGGGCCGCGGCCAGCAACTGCGCCAGGGCGATCGCCTGACCACGGCCGAAGGCGCCACCGCCATCATCAAGCTCAGCGACGGCACCCGCATGACCCTGCGCCCGAACTCCGAGATGGTGATGCAGCAGTACCAGTACAGCAGCCAGAGCGCACCCGACAACGCCATGGTCATGCAACTGCTGCGCGGTGGCTTTCGCTCCGTCACCGGGCTCATCGCCAAGAGCTCGCCCGATGCCGCCCGCATACAGACCGCCACGGCCACCATCGGCATCCGCGGCACCGACTTTGACGCCCGACTGTGCGCCCAGGACTGCAAGAGCGAAGCCTCCCAGATCAACGAGCGCCCGCGCCCCAACGCGGCCATCGCCAGCGCCAAGCTCACCCAGTCCCAGGGCGAGATCCACGCCGTGGACAACAGCGGCAGCCGCCGCCGCCTGGTCGATGGGGGATCGGTCTACGTGGGCGACCGCGTCGAGACCGGCGCCAGCGCCCGCGGGGTGCTGGTGTTTCGCGACGACAGCCGCCTGACCCTGGGGCCGCAAACCCGCTTCCAGGTCGACAACTTCGTCTACGACGACAAGAACGCCGGCGACGGGCGCTTCTTCGTCTCCCTGCTCGGGGGCAGCCTGCGTGCGCTCACCGGCCTCATCGGCAAGGCCAACAACCGCAACGTGGGCTTCACCACCGCCACGGCCACCATCGGCATCCGCGGCACCGGGCTGGACCTGGACTGCAGCAGCGGCGACGCCTGCAGCTTCTACACCTGGCTGGGCAGCATCGCCGTCACCCCCCAGGGCCAGACCGCGCTGCAGGTGCTGCAGGCCGGCGAAGGCCTGTTCGTCAGTGCTGCGGCCATCCGCCCCATCACCGCGCCGACCCTGGAGAGTCTGCCGCGCCCGGACACGGTCCGTGTGGATGTGCAGCAATTGTTCCCAGCCACTGGCTCGGGCGACAAACCGGCTGAAGGCTCGTCTGCACCGGGTGCACCGCAGCCGGCTGCTGCGGCGCCCGAGGTGTCGGTGGACGAGCCGGGCCTGTTCGTCTACGTGCGAGATGGCCACATCGAGGTGACATCGGCTGCGCAGACGATTCACCTGGGCCGGGGTGAGACCGGCTTTGCGGGCAGCGACGGGCGCACGGGGCGCCCGGCGGTCACGCCGCTGTTCATCCAGTTCGACCGCGTGCCGCTGCCCACCAGCACCAATGCCGCCGTCCTGGGCGTGATTAACCAGCTCAACAGCCGTCCCGCCAATCAGTGCCGATAATCGGGCCATGTTGTTCGTGGGAGCCCCTATGCGTGCAAACCATCTGATCGCGTTATTGGCTGTGTGCATTCCGGGTTGGGCGTTGGCCCAGTCCAGTGCTGCAGGCGTGCAGGGTGCGGCCAATTTGCCGGCTCCCGCCGGAGCCACCCAGCGCTTCACCATCACGGGGTTCAAGGTCACGGGAGACAACCCGCTGTCCGCAGATCAGACGAACAGGGTGCTGGCGCCGTTTGTGGGCAATGCAGATATCGTGGTGCTGCAGCAGGCCATGCAGGCCCTGGAGAACGCCTTCAAGGCGGCCGGATACGAACTGAACCGTGTGTCCCTCTCTCCGCAGAACCTAGGCGCGAACGTGGAGCTGGAGGTGGTGCGCTTCGCGATTGGCAAGATCGAGGTGGAGGGAGATGCCAAGTTTTACTCCGAAGCCAACGTGCGAGCCGGCCTGCCCGAGCTCAAGGAGGGTGAGGCACCCAATTTTCGCCGGCTGTCCCGTCAGAGCACGCTGAGCAACGAGAACCCGGGCAAGCAGGTTCGGATCGCCCTGCGGGAGTCGGAGGAAGCCGACAAGATCGATGTGCGGATTGCGCTCAAGGAGAGCGATCCGGTCAGTTTTGCGGCCAGTCTGAGCAACACGGGCTCCTCGGCGACTGGCAATGACCGGCTCTCGCTGGTGGCGTCGCACGCCAATCTGTTCGGGCGTGATCACCAGGCTTCGGTCGCTTACACCACGTCGCTGGAGCGCATCCGGGAAGTGACCCAGCTGGGCGTCAACTACCGCGTCCCGCTGTACCAGCAGGGTGGCCTGGTCGGCTTCAGTTTCACGCGGTCTGACGTGGTGGGCAGTTTTGGCAGCTTCACCAGCACGGGTGCCGGGCAGACGATGGGTGTCAATTACAACCACTACTTCGAACCCCAGGGGGCCCGGAGGACGTACCTCACGGTGGGTCTTGACCAGAAGCGCTTTATCGTTGCGCAGGTGAACGGGGTCCCGGTGCCCGGTCAGGTTGACAGGGTGAGTCGGCCCCTGTCCGTAGGTTACGCCGCCAAGATCGAATCGGATACCGCGGTGTGGGGTTACAACGCGGAGCTGGCGGCCAACCTGCCTGGCGGCGAGGGCAACGATCTGGCAGCCTACAAGACCGAGGACACCCGCATCGACCGGGTGAACTGGTGGGTGCTGCGGGGAGGAGCCCAGTTCACCGGAGCCTTGCGCGCCGGGTGGCTGTGGTCGGGTCGCACCCAATGGCAGATCGCGCCTCAGCCCCTGATTTCCGGTGAGCAGTTTGGTATCGGCGGCTCGACGTCGGTGCGGGGCACGGGTGAGCGTCCGCTGTCCGGGGACAGCGGCCTTTCCGCGACCGTGGAAATCAGCACACCCGAACTCGCGCCTGGGCTGCGCCTGCTGGGTTTTGTGGATGGCGGCTGGTTGACCAGCCGCAGCACGGGCGGCACCAGCAAGGTCGAGTCCGATCAGCTCACGGGCGCCGGACTGGGCTTGCGGTATGCCGACAGCCGGTTCAGTGTGAATCTGGATTGGGCGCGCATCCTGAGAGGCAGTGAGCTGCCTGCGGTGCCCGGAGCTGGCATACCGAAGTCGGGTGATGACCGGGTGCATCTCAACGTGTCGGCGCGATTCTGAGCGGGTGGTCACGGATCATGGCTCAACGACAATCGCCCACGCCCACGCCCACGCCCACGGACATCACCGCCCATGGAAAGTCACGGTTGTTGGAAATTGCTTTTTCCGACGGCCAGGTGTTCCGGATTCCATTCGAGCTGATGCGGGTCTACTCCCCTTCGGCTGAAGTCCGGGGCCACGGCCCAGGGCAGGAGGTTTTGCAGACCGGCAAGCGCGATGTGACGCTGCTGGGTCTGGATCCGGTGGGCAACTATGCCGTCCAGGCCCGATTCTCCGATGGTCACGATACCGGTCTGTTCTCGTGGGATTACCTGTATTTCCTCGGGTCCCAGCAGGACCAGCTCTGGAAGGATTACCTTCGCCGGCTGCAGGCCGCGGGCGTGGACCGTGACGCGCCCATGCCGACGGCCTCGGGACCATCCTGCGGATCGCACTGAAAGACCCGAAGCATGAGCACCACGCATTTCGGTTTCCAGTCTGTGGATGAAGAGGACAAGGCTCGCCGGGTGCGAGGGGTGTTCGATTCGGTGGCGCCGAAGTACGACCTGATGAACGACCTGATGTCCATGGGGCTGCATCGGGTCTGGAAAGCCTTCACCCAGCTGGTTGCCGATGCCCATGAGGGCCATGCGGTTCTTGACATTGCCGGTGGTACGGGTGACCTGGCACGGGCATTTGCCCGCCGGGTCGGATCCACGGGTTGCGTGGTGCATACCGACATCAACGAGTCCATGCTGCGGGCAGGGCGCGAGCGTTTGCTGGACGAAGGTCTGGTGCTGCCGACGGTGGTCTGTGATGCGGAACACCTGCCGTTTGCCGAGGCCTCGTTCGATCGTGTGAGCGTGGCCTTCGGTTTGCGCAACATGACGCACAAGGATCTGGCGCTGGCCGAGATGCACCG
>VERU01000567.1 GCA_018882485.1 Rhodoferax sp.
CAACAAGGATGTGCGGCTCGCCCTCAAACACGCGATCGACCGCAAGGCCCTGGTGCAAACCATCCTGCGTGGCCACGGACGGGAGGGCAATGACAGCCCCATCACGCCGGCCAACACCTATTTCAACGAAAAGCTGCTGCCCCGTGCCTACGATCCGGACAAGGCGAAGTTCCACCTGAAGCAGGCAGGTCTGTCGTCCCTCCGCGTCGATCTGTCCGCAGCCGATGCGGCCTTCGGCGGCGCCGTGGATACCGCGGTGCTGTTCAAGGAACATGCCTCCAAAGCCGGCATCGACATCAACGTGGTGCGTGAGCCCAACGATGGCTACTGGACCAATGTCTGGACCAAGAAGCCCTTCGTCATGTGCTATTGGGCCGGGCGCCCCACCGAAGACTGGATGTTCTCGCAGGTGTACGCCAAGGGGGCTGCCTACAACGACACGCACTGGGTCAACGACCGGTTCAACGCCCTGCTGGTTCAGGCCCGCTCGGAATTGGACGCGGCCAAACGGGATGAGATGTACGGTGAAATGCAGACCCTCGTGAGTGAGGACGGTGGCGTCATCATCCCGATGTTTGCCAACAACGTGCACGCCCGGTCCACCAGGGTCGCTCACGCGGCATCGATGGGCAAGAACCTGGGCATGGACGGCTGGAAGCCGATCGAACGGTGGTGGTTCGCCTGAGGCACGGGTCCACCGGGAGTCTTCCATGCCCAAAGTTGATATCTGGCCGCGCCTGACGCCGCAAAGCCAGCAGGCGGTCGAGATCAGTCGGGCCCAGTATGCGGCCTTCACACCCACCAGCACCGACCCCCTGCGGGTGGCGCGTGAAGGCTACCTGCACGAGCGCCGCTACTGGAACAGCTTTGCCGTGGATGTCGCCGAAGTCCGCGATCTCGAGTGGCCCACCACGCACGGGCCGGTGCCTCTGCGGCTGTACCGGCCCAGTTTGGCGGCCGATCTGCCCGTGTTGGTCTATTCGCACGGCGGCGGTTTCACGCTGGGCAATCTGGACAGCCACGACCGCATCTGCCGATTGTTGGCCGTCAAGAGCGGTTGGGCCGTGCTGGCGGTGGACTACACCCTGGCGCCCGAACGCAAGTTCCCCTGCCAGCAGGAGCAGGTGCTGCAAGTGGTGCTGGAGGTGGTCCGCCGGGGCGCATCGCTCGGGATCGACGGGCGCCGCGTGGCGCTCGGGGGCGACTCGGCCGGTGCGCGCCTGAGCCTGGCGGCCACCCTGGACGCCCGCGCTCAGAACGGACCGGCCCCGGCGGCACTGCTGCTGTATTACGGCGCCTACGGGCTGCGCGACTCCATGTCGCGGCGGCTGTACGGATGGAGCGACCTCGACGGCATGGGTGACGAGGATCTGAACGGTTACAACCAGCATCAGTACGCCAGCGCGGCCGACCGTGACAGCGTGCGGAGCAATCTGCTGGCCAACCGCATGGATGGCATGCCGCCCATGTTCATCGGGGGTGTCTCCTACGACCCGTTGCGCGACGATTCGGTGGTGTTGGCGGAATACCTCAAGGAATGCGCGATACCGCACCGGCTGCGCCTGTATGAAGGCGTGCTGCACAGCTTTCTGCACTACTCGGCGATCGAGCCCCTGGCCATGCAGGCCATCGAGGACGGCGCGACCTTTCTGCGGGAGCTACCAGCCTCGGCGGCCTGATGGCCCGCCAGTTTGGCCTGAGCCCGGCGCAGCGGGCGGAGATCCGGGATCCGGAATCCGGGGCTGGCGCAGGGCTCAGGGGCGGCCTTTGAACTCATCAATCCGAGCGATCAGGCCCAGGATCTCGGGGGTGATCCGAAGGGTGTCAGAGCAAAGCACGGGATCAAAAGTGCACCCCATAACACCCATTTGCCGGAATGGGAGCCCTTCAGGGGCCCGATGAGAAAGCGGATGTGAATGGATGACCGAGGTCTCCACGCGGGCCGACGGGCCTCCATGAAACCCGGGGCCGTTGAGTCAGGCCGAATCTGGCCCCCAGCAGGGAACTTATCCGTTAGCACTCAATCGAAGAGAGTGCTAATA
>VERU01000078.1 GCA_018882485.1 Rhodoferax sp.
TGTCCGCTCTGCTGGGCCGTATGCCTTCCGCCGTGGGCTACCAGCCGACGCTGGCTGAAGAAATGGGCCGCCTGCAAGAGCGTATCACCTCCACCAAGGTCGGCTCCATCACCTCCATCCAGGCCGTGTACGTGCCTGCGGACGACTTGACCGACCCGTCGCCGGCCACCACCTTCGCCCACTTGGACTCCACCGTGGTGCTGTCGCGTGACATCGCTGCGCTGGGTATCTACCCCGCCGTGGATCCGCTCGACTCCACCAGCCGCCAGCTCGACCCGCTGGTCGTGGGCGATGAGCACTACACCGTGGCCCGGGCCGTGCAGGGCACGCTGCAGCGCTACAAGGAACTGCGCGACATCATCGCCATTCTGGGCATGGACGAACTGGCCCCCGAAGACAAGCTGGCCGTGGCCCGTGCCCGCAAGATCCAGCGCTTCCTGTCGCAGCCCTTCCACGTCGCCGAGGTGTTCACCGGCTCTCCCGGCAAGTACGTGCCGCTGGCCGAGACCATCCGCGGTTTCAAGATGATCACCGCCGGTGAGTGCGACCACCTTCCCGAGCAGGCCTTCTACATGGTCGGCACCATCGACGAAGCGTTCGAAAAAGCCAAGAAGATGTAAGGGGCAGCCCCGATGAACACCATCCATGTCGATGTGGTCAGCGCTGAGGAGTCGATCTTTTCGGGTGAGGCGCGCTTTGTCGCCCTGCCCGGCGAGGCCGGCGAACTGGGTATCTATCCACGTCATACGCCCCTGATCTCGCGCATCAAGGCGGGATCGGTCCGCATCGAAAAGGCGGACGGGGGCGAGGAGTTCGTCTTTGTCGCCGGCGGCCTCCTCGAGGTGCAGCCCAACTGCGTCACCGTGCTGTCCGACACCGCCATCCGCGGCAAGGACCTGGACGACGAGAAGGCCAATGCCGCCCGGGCTGCGGCCGAAGAAGCCGTGCGCAATGCCAAGGGTGACATCGACCTGGCCAAGGCGACGTCCGAGCTTGCGGTGCTGGCCGCCCAGATCGCCGCCCTGCGCAAGTACCGCCAGAAAAAGTGACCGTCTGCGGCCCGCCGCCGGCGGGCCAGGGGCGCCTCGCCTTGCTCTCGCGGTGGGCCGAGTGGGCGTTGAACACCGGCGTTCGTTCCGCCGGCCGCCCCTGCGCTGTTCCATTGCGCCAGGGCAAACCCCGGCTTGTACTGCGGGTGCATCCTGCAGGGTCAGGCCGTCAACGGTCCCCACCTGGGATTGAAATCGGCCTCCATGCCACGTCCCTATTGACTTCTTAGCTATGGAAGATGTAGCGTCTCCATGGCTGCCCGGTGGTCATTTGCAGACCATCTGGCCAGCGCTGGCGGCACGCCGGGTGCAGGGCGGGCCAGTGCGCTACCGCCGCGAGCGGTGGACCACGCCCGACGGCGATTTCGTCGATGTGGATCGTCTGCATGCCCAGCCCGGGGCGGCGCTGCTGGTGTTGTTTCATGGTCTGGAAGGCTCCTCGGGCAGCCATTACGCCCAGGCCTTTGCCGGCTACGCCCGCAGCCAGGGCCTGGCTTACGCGGTACCGCATTTCCGGGGGTGCAGCGGTGAAATCAACCGCGCCCCACGGGCCTACCATTCAGGCGATCATGTGGAGGTCGGCTGGATGCTGAGCCAGCTGCGCGCGGGGCACGACGGCCCCCTGCTGGCGGTGGGCGTGTCGCTGGGCGGCAATGCCCTGATGCGCTGGGCTGGCGAAGCCGGAACCTCGGCCACCCGCCTGGCCGATGCGGTTGCCGCCATCTCGGCGCCGCTGGACCTAGCGGCCAGCGGGCACGCCATCGGCCGGGGGTTCAACCGGCAGGTGTACACCCGCATGTTCCTGCGCAGCATGAAGCCCAGGGCGCTGAGCAAATGGGCCCAATATCCCGGGCTGTTCGATGCCGTGGCCCTGAAGGCGGCGCGGGATCTGTACACCTTCGACAACCTCTTCACCGCCCCCCTGCACGGCTTTCGAAACACCGACCACTACTGGCGCGAGGCGTCTGCATTGCCCCATCTGGCACGCATCGCCCTGCCGGCCCTGCTGCTGAATGCCCGCAACGACCCCTTTGTGCCGGCCGACAGCCTGCCCACGCCCGCCCAGTGCAGCCGGTACGTCAGGCTATGGCAGCCCGAGCGGGGCGGCCATGTCGGCTTTGCCCGGGGCCCCTGGCCCGGCCACGTGATGGCCCTGCCCGAGGCGGTGGGTCATTGGCTGCGCCAGCCGCACTGACGCCGACACCGCCCTATCATCTTGGCCATGGATGACATCGTTCGCCAGGCGCTGGCCAAATGGCCCCATGTGCCCCACTGCTACGGCTGGCTGGGCCTGGACGCTCGCGGTGACTGGTACATGCGCGACGACCGGGTGCAGGCGCTGGGCGGTTTCGCCAGCGGTCGCCCAGGGGCCAAGGGCAGCCGGCTGCAGCACGACAAGCTGATCGACTTCATTGCTCGCAACTACGAGCCCGATCCCCAGGGCCAGTGGTATTTTCAGAACGGGCCGCAGCGCGTCTATGTGGAACTGGAAACCACCCCCCTGGTCTGGCGGGTGCAGCCGGACGGATCCGTGCGCGACCATTGCGGCCGGCCCGCCGAGGTGATGCAGGGCCTGCTGGATGAGACCGGGCGTCTGTACCTGCAGACCGATACCGGCTTGGGCAGCGTGCACACCCAGGACATGGTGGATGCGGCCGACGCCGTGGAGCGGGGCCTGTGGCCTGTGCAGGAGGTGCTCAGTGCCGAACTGCCCGGACGATACGGCTACGTCACCAGCCCCAGTCTGCTACAGAAAAAGTAGCAAACAAACCAGCTTTCACGGGGCTCCACGCTTTATTCAGGCACAAAAAAGCCGACGCGAGCCGGCTGCTCTTGGGGCCGGCCGGGCCTTACTTGGTGGCGGCTGGCGCGGACGCTGCGGCAGCCGGCGCCTTGGGTTCCGCAAACTTGGCGCCCCCGGCGTTGGCCATGTACACCACGGCGCGGGCGATTTCAAGTTCCTCAAAATCGCCGCCGCCCTGTGCACCCATGGCGCCCTTGCCCTTGAGGGCCGAGTTCAGCAGCGACTCGTAGCCCGTCTTGATGCGGGGCCCCCAGGCGCCCGCATCGCCAAACTTCGGGGCACCCGCAGCACCCGCCGCGTGGCAGGCCGAGCACTGGGCCTTGAACACTTCTTCGCCCGCCTTGAGCTCGCGATTGGCGTCGCGGATCTCGACCGTGCCCACCTTCTGGATGCGCGCTGCCACCGCCTTTTCGAGGTTGACCGCACCGGCAGCCGGCTTGTTGTCGGAGGTGACGTAGTACACCAGACCGATGATCACGAACACCGGCACCACGAACGAAAAGAACACGGCCAGCAGCAGCTGCTTGGGGTTCTTGACGGGACCGGTGTGGGCCTCGTCGTGCGCCGCAGCGCTGGGGGAGTCGCTCATGGTGTCCTCAGGGTGGGTCTGGGTGTCAAAACAGCGAGGCATTATAGCGGCCACCCCCTGTGAAACCCCCTACAATCCACGGCTCAGCGCGGCTGTAGCTCAGTGGATAGAGTATTGGCCTCCGAAGCCAAGGGTCGTGGGTTCGATCCCCGCCAGCCGCGCCATCCCTCACACGGTTTTGCTCAGCAAAACCAACGCAAAACGCCAACCCGCCGGGTTGGCGTCTTCGTTTCTGGTCCTCTGCTGGTCACAGGTCCGTGGAACAGCTGTTGATTCCAACTGAAAACTGAGCCATTGATGATGTGAGTGCAATACTCACAGAATATCAAGGGCATCGCTGCCGCCCTCGTCAACCACGATGTCATTTGGATGCTTCGACTCCCTGGATCGTTCCAAGCGGGCTGGGATCAGGGTCAAATAGGCTTGCAGGCCGCATGGATGGTGCGAACAATGCGACAAAAACAGCAGCAAACTGATTTTCAGGGAGCCCCATGACACTGCCCCTGGGTCTTTATGACCGCCTGATTTACGAGGACGAAGTGGGTGAAGTGGCCGGTCTGTCCGGGCAGCACCGCGCGCTGGTGTCGACGCCTTCCGAGCAGCAGCGGCGAGAACAGTTCGTGGCAGAGCTGGTGCACCGCCTGCCCGAGTTGCTGGACGCTGCGGCTGACGGGCAGTCGGACACGAGCGCCAGGGCCAGGGCTGAAATCGAACTGATTCGCCAGTTGTTGGTCGGTCTGCGTCCGGGTGGACAGGGGGCACGGCAGTTGGCCATTCCGGCTCAGCTGCTCAGGTCCGTCCATGCGCCAAACACCGATGTGGCCCTGCCTGCCACGGGCCTGCGGCACCCCTGGTTGTTCACATCCGCCCGAGCCGATCCATCCCTGCTTGCCGAGTTGCGCGCTGAACTGCGCGCTGTGGACCGGGTCGACATCCTGGTCAGCTTCATCACCTGGAGCGGTGTGCGCAAACTGCTGGATGTGCTGGAGCAGGTGACGGCACTGGACGCCGAGGGCAACCCCAGGACCCGGTTCAGGATCCTGACCACCACCTACATCGGTGCCACAGAGGTGCGTGCGGTGGATGCTCTGGCCAGATTGCCGGGGGTTGAAATGCGCCTGTCGCTGGACGGTCGGCGCACCCGTCTGCACGCCAAGGCCTGGATTTTTCATCGCGCCACCCGGTTCGGCACCGCATTCGTCGGCAGCGCCAACCTGTCGGAGTCGGCCCTGATCGGTGGCATCGAGTGGACGGTGAAGTTTGCGCAGGCCAGTGGCAGCGCTTTGTTCTCGGCAGCTGTGGCCAATTTCGAGACGCTCTGGAACGATCCCGAGTTTCAGCCCTACGACCCCCGCAATGACCATCACCGCGAAGCCCTGACCCAGGCGCTGGCCAGGGAGCGGCACCATGGCAGCCAGCAGGCTCCTGACAGGGGCGCCGTGGTGGCACTGCACACCTGGTTTGACCTGCGCCCCAAGTCGTATCAGCAGGAGATGCTGGACCAACTGGCTGCTGAGCGCCGCCTGGGCCGGCGCCGCAACCTGGTGGTGGCCGCCACGGGCACTGGCAAAACCGTGGTGGCCGCGTTTGACTACCTTCGCTTGCGGGACGAGGACGGTGTCGCACCCAGGCTGCTGTACATGGCGCACCAAAGCCAGATCCTGGCCCAGGCACTGGCCACATTTCGGCAGGTGCTGCGGGACCCGGCGTTCGGTGAACTGCTGGATGGCAACCACACGCCGACCCAGTACGCGCATGTGTTCGCCACGATCCACACCGTGCATGGCCGTCGGCTGGTGGACCAGCTTGGCGCGAATTTCTGGCGCGTGGTCATCGTGGACGAGGCGCACCACCTGCCGGCCACCACCTTTGACCAATTCATTCGCGTCGTCCAGCCCTACTACCTGCTCGGGCTGACGGCCACGCCAGAGCGGTCTGACGGTCAAAGCCTGATGCCGTACTTCAGCAACCGCCCTGACGGCTCACCCGCCGTGTCGCTGCGGCTGTGGGAGGCGCTCGACCAGCAGCTGCTCACTCCGTTCGAGTATTACGCCACCGCAGACCCTACCGACCTGACAACGGTGAAGTGGGGTGGCAGTGCGGAGTTGGCGCAGTTGTCCAGCATCGTCTCCGGTGACACGGTCCGCGCCGCGATGGTGGTCCGTGCTGTAGGCACCTACGTGGCCGATCTGGGGGCCCTCAAGGGCCTGGCGTTTTGCGTGAGCGTGGCCCATGCCAGCTTCATGGCCGATTTCTTTTGTCGCTCAGGCCTGCCGGCCATCGCGCTTTCGGGTGCGGATTCCCAAGCAGCGCGCATGGCGGCGGTGCAAAAGCTCAGTCAGGGCGAGCTCAAGGTCATCTGCAGCTGCGATGTCTTCAACGAAGGCATTGATATTCCGGACGCCAACGCCATCCTGCTCCTGCGGCCTACGCAAAGCCCGGTCATATTCCAGCAACAAATTGGTCGTGGGCTGCGCCTTGCCAAGGGCAAGGACGCCTGCCTGGTGCTGGACTTCATAGGCCTGTACCACAGTGCCTTCCGCTTTGACCTGCTGCTGCGCGCCATCACCGGAGAGAGCCGGCGGCACATTGCCGATGCCGTCGACAAGGGCTTCAGCAGGCTGCCCGCAGGGGTGCACATCCAGTTTGACCGGGTGGCGCGCGACCGGGTGCTGGCCAACCTGCGCGAAGCCTTGAACCTGAACGTGCATCGCCTGGGTGCCGAGCTGGCGGCGTGGGCCGCGCTGCGCCAGGGTGCCCCATTGCACTTGCGCAACTTCCTGCTGGATCACCAGCTGGACCTGAGCGACATCTACACGGGTGGCTCACAGGCCCGGTCCTGGACCAGCCTGAAGCGTCGGGTTCATTTGGAGTGCGCCCCCATGGGTGCGCGCGAGGAAGACCTGGTTCGCCGGGTGTTCAGCCTGCTCCATGCCAACGACCCCAGCCTGCTCAGTGCGTGGCAGACCGCACTGGCCGGCGGTGAGGTAGACGCGCGCCGCATCCAGATGCTGGCCTACCAGTTGCTGCCCACGCGCACGGAGCTGATGACGCCTGCCGAATTTCTGGCGCTGGTTGCCGCCAACCCGGTGGCCGGCGCGGAACTGCTGGAGGTGGTAGGCATCCTGCAGGAGCGCAGTGCCCTGGAGCCGATCCCTCTGCCTGGCGCGCCGGACAGCTGGACCCTGGCGCTCCACGGGCGCTACACGCGATCGGAAATCGCCTCTGCGGTGGGCCACCACACACCCAGCGCCCGCCCGCTTGCCGACAGTGGCTGTCTGCCGCTGGGGCAGGAACAGATTGAAATCCTGTTCGTGACGCTGGACAAAAGCGAAGGCTTTGACGAGCGGGTTCAGTTCAAGGACTACGCCATCAGCCCGGACCTGTTCCACTGGCAGACGCAAAACCGCGCCGGCCCCACCAATGCCACCGGGCGGCGCTACATCGAGAGCCCGGCCAATGGCTGGACGTTTCAGTTGTTTGTCCGCGAAGACCGCAACGCCGCCTATGTGGCGGTGGGCCCGGTGTCGCGGGTATCCCACGAAGGGGACCGGCCCATTTCCATCACCTGGCGGCTGCAGCACCCCTTGACCGCTGAACTGTTTCGCAGGTTCAGTGTGCTGCGCGGTTGAGCGGGTTGTTCACCCAGTTGTCGATCCTGAGCCCATCAAAGGCCAGGAAATCGGCTTCGTTGTTGGTGACCAGGGTGATGTTCAAGGCCAGAGCGTGGCTGGCAATGAGTTTGTCAAGCGCATTTCTGTTGCGTTCGCGGTGGGCGGCGCGTAGCGGGCCATAGGTCCTTGCCGCACTGGCATCGAACGGCGCAACGGCGATGTCCTCCAGAAAGCCATCGAGCGCGGCTTGATTTCTGGCTTGCGATTCGCCGGAACAGGCCACACCGAACTCCAGTTCGGCCAGCGTGATGGCTGAGATCACCACGTCACCCACAAAGCACTGGTTAAATCGCGCCCTGACCTCCGGGGGCTGATGTTTGATTAGATAAATGCAGATGTTGGTGTCGAGCATGTATTTGGGTGTCATAGGGCCTCGCGCTCGCCCTCCAGGCTCAGGCCACGGCCTTCTGCCATGAAATCGGGTGAGAAAGCGGCCAGCTTGCCCAGCACATCGCCCATTCGCCGCTGCGCCGGGCGGATGCGCAACTCATCACCCTCACGCTCGATGATCAGTTCCATGTCCCAGCTGCTGTAAGCCAGTTCAGCCGGTATGCGAACGGCCTGCGAATTGCCGTTCTTGAAAAGTTTGGTGTTGGCCATGAGATTCTCCGGATGTACATGTACATCCTAGCCTATTTTTTTGTCGGTGTGTCAATCCATCCATGGACGTACATCCGTTTCAGTCCCGTCCCGGCGCCTTGAACACCTCCTTGGCGTGCCAGTCCAAAAAATGCTGGTCCGGCGCGTACGCTGTGCTCTGTGGTCCGATGATGCCGGCCCCGTGGTACGACAGCAGGTGCGCGCGGGTGGCGTCGCCCAGTTGCAGGTTCTGGCTGAAGACGATGGACAGGTTGACGGGCTCCACCGTGAACGCGCCCAGGTCGAAGATTTTGTGGTGCAGGGCGCACATGGCCATGCCGTTGGTTTCCACGTCTGGCCCGTCGGCGGTAAACCACTGGATGTGGGCCGCCTCCAGCCCCGCGCTGACATTGCCGATGCGCAGATCGAAGCCGCACACGCAACAACGGTACTCATAGGCGCGCAACACGCGCTCCCGAAAGGCGGGGTCGCGCCTGCGCCCAGACAGCGCGGCACCGCCCATGGCCGGTTGATCAATGTCCAGCCCGGTTTGCGTCGCAATGTCGCTGTGCAGGGTTTCCGGAAAATTTTGCGCCAACAACTGCCGCGCCAGCGCCGCGCGGAGCAACTTGTCGGCTCGCAGACGACCATCCACGGCTGGCGCAAAGCCGGCCAGCACACCCCGCTCCCTGAACCAGGTCAACCCGGGCACAGCGCCCTGGGTGGACAGGGCAATGCCTCCGGCGGATTCCAGTTGCCAGATCCTCCCCTCATCGTCGTTACCCAGGTACCAAAACGGATAGTGCCGGGTGTTGGGGGAATTGGCAGAACCGAATTCCGCAAGCAGTTGCTTGAACTGGCCCTCCACATCCGCAAACGCCGCCATGCGCGGCTCGCCCCGCTCCAGCCGACCCAGCCAGAACAGAATGAGCAGCGGCTTGTGGACGGCCCGCCCGCCGCTGGCCGGGGCCATGCGGATGTTGGCAAAGGCTTTCAGAACCTCTTCGGCGGTAACGATTGGGGGCATCACGGGTTCCAGTACGCCGCCTTGTCCGGTATCACCCAGCGTACCCCGCCGCGTTGATCCGGCAGGTCGCCGCGGTAGCGGGGGATCAGGTGGATGTGCAGG
>VERU01000568.1 GCA_018882485.1 Rhodoferax sp.
CCCGTGGAATAAGGGCTGGAATCGGAAACAAGCAGGTATTGCAGGGCATCGATGTGGCCCTGCCAGCCGGTCGCTGGACCAGCGTGGTCGGCCCCAACGGCGCAGGCAAATCCACACTGCTGAAAGTGCTGGCCGGCCTGCTGCCGCACCACGGCGAGGTGCGGTTGCTGGGCCGGCCGCTGCCCGCTCTGACCGGCCGGCAGCGCGCTCTGCAGCTGTCCTGGCTGGGGCAGAACGAGGCCGCGGCTGACGATCTCACCGTGCTCGATGTCGTGATGCTGGGGCGGCTGCCGCACCAGCCCTGGCTGGTCGGACCCAGCCCCGCCGACCACGCGGCTGTGCAACAGGCGCTGCAGGCGACGCAGGCCTGGGACTGGCGGCATCGTTCGCTGGGCCAGTTGTCGGGCGGTGAGCGTCAACGGGTGCTGCTGGCGCGCGCACTGGCGGTGCAGGCCCCTGTGCTGCTGATGGATGAGCCCCTGGCCAACCTGGACCCGCCGCACCAGGCCGACTGGCTGACGCTGGTGCGCGGGCTCACCGCGCGCGGCCATACCGTGGTAAGCGTGCTGCACGAGGTGTCCATGGCCTTGCAGGCCGACGACCTGCTGGTGCTTGCCGAAGGCCGGCTGGCCCATCACGGCCCCTGCCTGTCACTGGCCAGCCACCGGGCGCTGGAGAAGGTGTTTGACCACCGCATCGTCATCCATGCGTTGCAGGGTCAGTGGGTCGCGTTGCCGGTGGCCGCCTGAGGTTCACGAAGAACCTGGCTCAACGACACCGGGGAGCCCGTGGCCTCAAGGGCCTGTCAGGCCAGCTCGACCCGGTTGCGTCCTCTGGACTTGGCGGTGTACAGCGCCCGATCGGCTTGCCTGAGCAGGTCTTCCAGCGTCTCGCCATGTCGTGGGTAACTGCTGACGCCGATGCTCACCGAGCACTTGGGGTTGTCGTCGCGGGCCAGGCAGCTGCGACGTATCCGCTCGGCGATGCGATAGGCGTCCTCGGGTATGGTCTCCGGCAGGATGGCCACGAATTCCTCGCCTCCGAAGCGACCCAGATGATCCTCCATGCGCAGCTGCTGGTGGGTGCTGTGGGCAAATCCCGCCAGCACCTCGTCACCGGCCAGGTGTCCGTGGGTGTCGTTGACCGACTTGAAATGGTCCAGGTCCATCATCAGCAGTGACAGCGGGTAGCCATGCCGGCGACAGCGTTCCAGTTCCTTGCGGGCGGATTCATCCAGATACCGGCGGTTGAGCAGCCGGGTCACCGGATCCCGGGCTGCCAGGCGCTCCACTTCAATGCGCAGCCGGTCGGAGGCTCCCAGCACGGCACCGATGGCGAACAGCAGCACGCAGACCGCCATACCGGTCAGGTAGATCAGGTGTTCGGGCGAGGCATCCCTCGGGCTGGCCACTGACGGGCTGGTGAACGTGGCGGTGAACCGCATGCCCTGGATGCCGACCAGAGAAATCAGGGTGGCGATCCCCAGCGAGCGGGCAAAGCTCGAGGTGGCGTGCCGCATCACCAGCACGGCATGGATCAGGAACTGCAGCGCCATGTAACCATTCGAGATCCGCAGCCGCATGGTGTAGTTGGGCTCGACCACGGTGTACCAGAGGGATACGGCGGCCACGGCGGCGATCAGCAGCAGCCAGGGCACGAGACGGGGCTTTTGCGCCAGGAAACGCTGCGTGCCCACATAGGCCGCATACACGCCCAGGTTGACCAGCAGGTTGGCCAGCGCCACCCCGATCAGCGGGGGCTGTTCGCGCCCCAGCAGGCCCAGCAGACCGCCGCCACACATGAGCAGCAGGCCCAGCGACCACTCCTCCAGGCCCTTGATGGAGGGCGGGTAACTGCGTTTGAGCAGAGCCAGTACCAGCGCCAGCAGGCCGCTCATGACGGTGGCGATCATCATCAGCGTGGCGGGGTCGATGGGCCTGCTGGCGCTGGTACTGGCTCTGCTCAAACGCAGTTACCCGCCCTCCATCAAGGGCCTGGAGGAGTGGTCGCTGGGCCTGCTGC
>VERU01000079.1 GCA_018882485.1 Rhodoferax sp.
GACCACCGGATCCTGGCCGTCGTGGCCGTGTTCGTGCCACAGCCCGGTGGGCGTAAGGATCAGGTCGCCCCGGCTCATCGGGCATTTTTCGCCGTCCACGGTGGTGTAGGCGCCTTCGCCCTCGACCACCATGCGCACGGCATTGGGGGTATGACGGTGGCTGGGCGCCCACTCTCCGGGCATCAGCAACTGCATGCCCAGGTACATGGCGGCGCTGGCCTTCATGTTCTCCAGCCCGTGGCCGGGATTGGCCAGGACCAGCACGCGCCGCTCGGCCTTTTCCATGGGCGTCAGTTCGCCCGCCTTCAGCAGCAGCGGCCTCAGGGTCTGGTACGGCCAGCAGATGGGCCGGGTCTGGCGTGTGGGAATCCGGGGTGGCAGCACGGCACGCAGGTTGGGCCACAGCGGCACCAGGTTCTGGGCTGTGAGGTCGTCGCGGTAGTCCTGTGGCAGGTCTTCGAGTCGTCCGAGCGCTTGCATGGGGGTCTCCAGGTTCAGCCTTGTTGCAGACAGTTGTTGACGTTCCAGCCGTAGAGCCACTCCATCGCGTCGTAGAAGCGCTCCTGGGTGCGGCCCCGCCACAGGCTGTTGCGGATCAGGCGTTCGACCCCGGCGGCGTGGTACAGGCGGCCCATTTCGCGGCCCGACAGCACGATGCGGCCGGTGCGCGTGATGCGGTTGCGGGCGTACAGGGGCAGGGCCAGATCCCAGTCCTTGCCGCTGACGCGCAGCGCTTCGCCCAGTGTCACCGCATCCTCCAGGGCCATACAGGCCCCCTGCGCCATGTACTGCGTGGTGGGATGGGCGGCATCGCCCAGGATGGTGGCGCGGCCGAAGACCCAGGTGTCGATGGGCTCCCGGTCGGCGGTGGCCCAGCGCCTCCAGGACTTGGGCAGTTCGATCAGCTGGCGTGCCTTCGGGCAGATGCCCTGGAAGTAGCTCTCCACCTCCTCCTTGGAGCCATCGGTCACCCCCCATTGCTCCTGCTGGCGGCTGTGGAAAGTCACCACCACGTTGTACTGCTCGCCGCCGCGCAGCGGGTAGTGCACCAGGTGGCACTTGGGACCGGCCCACAGGCTGGCGGCATTCCACTTGAGGTCGTCGGGAAAGTCGGCCTTATCGACAACCGCGCGGTAGACCACATGGCCGGTCACCCGGGGCGGATCGTTCACGTACTGGGCGCGCACCACCGATTTGCCCCCTTCGGCCCCGATCAGCGCCTGTCCGGTCCAGCGCTTGCCGTTCTGATCGATGGCGGTCACGGTCTGGCCGGCGCGGTCCTGCTCGACCGAGACGATGCGCGTGTTGGTGAAGAATTCGACCCGGCCGGTTTCCACCGCGCCCTCCAGCAGGGCGCCATGGATGTCCACCCGGTGGATCACGGCATAGGGATTGCCGAAGCGCTGGCGAAAGGCTTCCCCGGTTTCGATGCGGCCGACCTGGGTTTCGTCCAGCGCGTCGTGCATCACCATGTAGTCCGTGTAGACGGCGCGGCCGCGGGTCTTGTCGCCCACGCCCAGGGCGTCGAAGGCATGAAAGGCGTTGGGGCCGAGCTGGATGCCGGCGCCGATCTCGCCGATTTCCGGCGCCTGCTCCAGCACGGTCACCTGAAAGCCCTGGCGCGCCAGGGAGAGGGCGGCTGCCAGGCCGCCGATGCCGCCTCCAGCGACGATGACGGGCAGGGTGGAAGACGGGGCGCTCATCGAGGTCTCCTCAGTGTCATTGGATTCAGATGGATATATTCAGTATGCTGACGATAAGTGTATCAGTGTGATCTTGAGCAAGTCAAGGGGGGTGCCGCTGCGCGGATGCAGCGGGGCGGTTCGGGCCCATGAGCCCTGCGCTGATGCCTCGGTCAGAGGTCCTTGGCAAGCCGCAGGGCGTCAAAGATGGCGGCATGCGTGTTGCGTGCCGACACCGCATCGCCGATGCGGAACAACTGAAAGGCGCCGCTGCCTGGCGCGGGGGTGGGCTGGGCCTGGCCAGCCAGCAGGGCGTCGTAGTCCACCGCGCCCTGGTTGCTGGAGCGGGCTTTGAGTTCAAAGTACAACTCGTCCAGCGGACGGGTGCCGTGGTTCACCACCACCTGATCCACCCGCCGCTCCTTGTGCACCCCACCGTAGTCGCTGCCCACACGGGCCAGCAGCTGGTCCCGCTCGCGAATGACAGCCTCCAGCCGAAAGGTGACGGTGAAGGTGACGTCGTGCTTTTGCAGGCTGCGCAGGTAAGGCACCAGGTTCATGGCCATGACGTCCGGCGCAAAGCTGCGGTCGGGCGTCATGATCTCGACCCGGGCACCGGTTTGCGCGATGAGGTCGGCCGCCTGCAGCGCGGCGTGGTCGCCGGCGTCGTCGTACAGCAGCACGTTGCGCCCGGGCTTCACGTCGCCGCTCAGGATGTCCCATGCCGATACCACCAGCTCGTTGCCCTCGGCCAGCACCTCGGTGTGCGGCAGACCGCCGGTGGCGATGATCACCACGTCGGGCCGCTCGGCCAGCACGGTGGCGGCATCGGCCAGGGTGTTGAAACGGAACTGCACGCCCTGTTCCTCGCAGCGCACCATGCGCCAGTCGATGATGCCGACCATCTCGCGCCGGCGCGGCGTCTGGGCGGTCAGCCGCACCTGGCCGCCCGCCTGTGCGGCGGCCTCGAACACCTGAACCGAGTGGCCCCGGGCCGAGGCCACTCGGGCGGCTTCCAGACCGGCGGGGCCGGCTCCGACCACCACCACCTTGCGGCGTACGGCGGCCCGTGTGATGGTGTGCGGCATGCTCAGCTCGCGCCCGGTGGCCGGGTTGTGGATGCAATAGGCCTCACCGCCGGCATAGATGCGGTCCAGGCAGAAGTTGCCGCCCACGCAGGGGCGGATGGTGTCTTCACGGCCGGCCAGGATCTTCTGCACGATGTGCGGGTCGGCCATGTGGGCGCGGGTCATGCCCACCATGTCGAGCTTGCCCGAGGCGATGGCGAAGCGGGCGGTGTGGACGTCCTGGATGCGGGCGGCATGGAACACGGGGATGCCGACCTGCGCCCGGATGCCGCCCGCAAAGTCCAGGTGCGGCGCGCTGCGCATGCCCTGCACCGGAATGACGTCGGTCAGGCCAGCGTCGGTGTCGATGTGGCCCCGGATGATGTTCAGAAAATCCACCATGCCGGAGCGGGCCAGGTAGCGGGCGATGCCCAGGCCGTCCTCGGCGCTGAGACCGCCGGGCATGGCTTCGTCGGCCACGCCGCGTACCCCCAGGATGAAGTCGGGCCCAACCCGTGCCCGGATGGCCCTGACCACCTCGAGCGTGAAGCGCACCCGGTTTTCCAGTGCGCCGCCGTAGGGTCCATCGAGGGTGTTGGTGGCGGGCGACCAGAACTGGTCCATCAGGTGGCCGTAGGCTTCCAGTTCCAGGCCATCGACACCGGCCGCCTGCATGCGTTCGGCCGCGTCGGCGTAGTCGCGCAGGATGCGGGTGATGTCCCAGTCTTCCATTTGCTTGGGGAAGGACCGGTGGGCCGCCTCGCGGTGGTGCGACGGCGAGACCACCGGCAGCCAGTCGGCCTTGGACCAGCTGGTGCGCCGCCCCAGGTGGGTGATCTGGATCATCACTGCCGCGCCGTGCTCGTGGCAGGCGTCGGTCAGGTCGCGCATCCAGGGCACCACCTCGTCCTTGTAGGCCAGGATGTTGTTGAATACAGGTGGGCTGTCGCGCGAGACGGCGGCCGAGCCGGCCGTCATGGTCAGGGCGATCCCGGCTTTGGCGCGTTCCACATGGTAGGCGCGGTAGCGCGCCTTGGGCATGCCATCTTCGGCATAGGCGGGCTCGTGCGCACTGGTCATGATGCGGTTGCGCAGTCGCAGGTGCTTGAGCTGCAAGGGTTGCAGCAGGGGGTCGGTGGCGCTGGCCATGCGGTCCTCCGTTTTCAATACCACTGGTCGGTCATGGATCCCTTGCGCCGTGCGACGAAGTCGCGGATGGATTCGTCCACCGCTTCGTCCAGCGGCGGCGCCACGTAGTCGGCGAGCGCGCGTTTCCAGCGCTGGTTGGCGCGGCTGGCCGCGTCGGTGCGGCCGGACTCATTCCAGGCCTCGAAAGGGGTGTTGTCGGCGATGGTGGAGTCGAAGAAGGCTGTGGTGTAGTTGGCCATGGTATGGGCGCTGCCCAGGTAGTGCCCGCCCGGCGTCACTTCGCGGAAGGCATCCATCGCCAGGGTGTTGTCGTCCACCACCACCCCGCCCAGGTAGGTGTGCAGGGCGCCACAGAAGTCGGCGTCCATCATGAACTTCTCGTAGCTCATGGACAGCAATCCGTCCAGAAAGCCGGCGGCGTGCAGGATGAAATTGGCGCCGCAGTGCACCGCCGACAGCATGGACATGGCGCTTTCCTGCATGGCCTGGCCGTCGGGCAGCTTGGACGTGGTGAACGATCCCGCGCAGCGCAGGGGCAGACCGGCACGCCGCGCCAGTTGCCCCACCACCAGCGACCCGACTGCCGGCTCGGGGGTGCCGAAGGTGGGCGAGCCCGAGCGCAGCGACATGCTGGAGAGGAAGTTGCCATAGATCACCGGCGCGCCGGGGCGCTCGAGTTGCGTCATGGCGCAGCCCACCAGCGTCTCGGCGTGGGCCTGGGCAATCGCGCCGGCGTTGGTCACGGGTCCCATGGCACCGCCCAGGATGAAGGGCACGATCACCGCCGCCTGGTTGGCTCGGGCGTAGGCGCGGGCCGACTTGGTCATGGTGCCGTCCCACAGCAGCGGCGAGTTGACATTGACATTGCCCAGGATCACGCAGTGCCGGTCTACGAAATCGGCACCGAACAGCAGCCGGCTCATCTCGATGGAGTCCTCGGCGCGTTGCTCGGAGGTGATGGAGCCCATGTAGGCCTTGTCCGAGTAGCGGATGTGGGCATACACCATGTCCAGGTGCCGCTTGTTGACCGGTACGTCCGTCGGCTCGCAGACCGTGCCGCCGCTGTGGTGCAGCCAGGGGCAGTCGTAGGCCAGCTTGATGAAGTTCTGAAAGTCCTCCAGCGTGCCGTAGCGTCGGCCACGGTCCAGGTCCATCACGAAGGGCGAGCCGTAGGCCGGGGAAAACACCACGCTGTCGCCGCCGATGCGCACCGATCGCGCCGGGTTGCGGGCATGCTGGGTGAATTCGCGCGGCGCGGTCCGAAGCACTTCTTTCAAGTGGCCGGGTTCAAAGCGCACCCGCATGCCGTCCACCCGTGCCCCTGCCTTGCGGAACAAGGCCAGCGCCTCGTCGTCATCGCGGATATCGATGCCCACTTCGGCCAGGATGCGATCGGCCGTGGCCTCGATCCGCTGCAATCCCTCTTCGCCCAGCACCTCGTAGTTGGGGATGCGCCGTGTGATGTACGGCGGCGCACTGGGGCGTGCGTTAGGGTCGCGTCGTTCACGGGGCGTGCTGCGGCGGCTGCGTCGGGGTTCGGTCTCGCTCATCGGGGGCACTCCGTGTCGGTGGGAGAGGGGGTCAGTCCGGCATGGGCATCACGGTGACCGTGCGTTGGTTCAGGGCTTGCCAGAGCAGGTGCCCCAGCAGGGCGGCCAGTACAACCCCGCCGCCGATCAGGGTGCGTGGGGTGGGCAACTCGCCATGCACCAGCCAGACCCACACCGGCCCCAGGACCGGTTCGGCCACACCGATCAGGGCCGCCAGCGTGGCCGGTATGCGGCGCACACCGCGCACGAACAGGGCCATGCCCAGGCCGAGGTTGAGGGCGCCGAACACGAACAGCAGCCCGGCGTCAGCGGGGCTGACCGCAAAGTCCTGCAGCAGGGTGGCCGCCAGCGCGGCCGCCATGGCCGTGCCGGTGCAGACCGCCGGCATCATGGCCACCCGCGCGTGGCGTCGGGTGATCACGGTCGCACCGGCAAAGGCCAGCGCCATCAACAGCGACAGGGCATCGCCGATGGGCGAGACCTGACCGGTCAGCGAGCCCGAGACCATGATGCCCACCCCCAGAATCACCACCGGGATGGCAACCCAGGTGGCCGGGTCCACCCGCTCCCGGAACAGCAGAAACGACACCAGCGCGGCGATGAGCGGCACCCCGGCCTGCATCAGCAGGATGTTGGCGATGGTGGTGTACTGCATGGCCAGCACAAAGCTGCTGGAGGCCGTGGCAAAGCAGGCGCCGACCCCCAGCCCCGCCAGTCCCATGGCGCGAAACAGGGCACGGGTTCCGGCCCAGCCATCGCGCCACCACATCATGGCCAGCAGGAACGCGGCTGCGAAGGTCGAGCGCCAGAACACGATGGCCCAGCTGTCGTCCAGATGCAGGAAGCGTGCAATGGCACCCCCGAAGCTCCACACGGCGGCCGACCCGAAGACCAGCAGAACCCCCAGACCCTCGGCCGGCTTGTCGGAGGCCATGCTCAGCGCTGGATCAATTCGATCTTGTAGCCGTCGGGGTCGGTCACAAAGGCGATGACCGTGGTGCCGCCTTTGACCGGTCCCGCTTCCCGGGTCACATTGCCGCCAGCGGCCCGGATGCGGTCGCAGGCTGCGTAGACATCGTCCATGCCCAGGGCTATGTGGCCAAAGGCCGTGCCGATGTCGTAGCGATCAACGCCCCAGTTGTAGGTCAGTTCGATTTCGGCCTGCTCCGGGTTGGCCGCAAAGCCGAGGAAAGCCAGCGAATAACGGTATTCGGGGTTTTCGGAGGTCCTGAGCAATTTCATGCCCAGGACGCGGGTGTAAAACTCGATGGAACGCTGCAGGTCGCCGACCCTCAGCATGGTGTGGAGCATGCGCATGCGCCGTACTTTATCGCATCGAGAGGGGGCGCCGGATCTGGGTCAGTTGGCCGGCACGGTGTAGTTCAGCGCCATGCGGCCGCCATCGACCGTGAGGATTTCCCCCGTCACGTAACTGGCGGCATCGCTGGCCAGCCAAGCCACCGCTTCCGCCACCTCGGCAGGGCTGCCCAGGCGCCGCAGGGGCGTTCGGCTCAGGATGCGCGCACGGGCTTCCTCGCTGGTCAGCACCGCCTGAGCCGCCAGTTCGGTCGCGATGGTTCCAGGGGCGACGGCATTGACCCGGATGCCATGGTCGGCCAAGGCCAGTGCCATGGCGCGGGTGAGCTGATTCAACCCCCCTTTGCTGACGTTGTAGCTGGCGATGGCCGGGATCGCCAGCACGCCATTGACCGAGCTCATGTTCACGATGGAGCCGCGTCCTGCCGGTTTCATGGCACGGGCCACCGCCTGACCGAACAGGAAAGCCCCTTTCAGATTGACCCGCAGCACGGCATCGAAATCGGCTTCGGTGACGTCCAGAAAATCCGCAGACCGGAAGATGCCGGCGTTGTTGACCAGCACATCGATGCGCCCGAAGCGCGCCAGGCATGCGCCCACAGTGGTTTGGACCTGAGCCGAGTCCCCCACATCGCAGGACAGAAACAGGGCGCCGGTCTCCCGGGCCAGGGCTGCGCCGCGCTCGTCGTCGCAGTCGATGATGACCACTTGCGCGCGCTCCCGGACAAATCGGCGCACGCAGGCCTCGCCGATGCCTTGCGCACCCCCCGTGACCAGGCACACGCTATGGGCTAGGCCGTAGCGGATGTCGGGTTCGTTGGAATCGATGTTCGAGGTCATGAATTTTTTCGGGGTAGGGGCCGGTCCTGGCGGCGAAGGTTTCAGTGGTTGTCCCGGGGCACGAAAGCGCCGCGTCGACCCTTGAGAAAATCGAGATCGACGCCTTCGTCGGCCTGCAGCACGTGGTCCACGTACATTTTCCAGTAGCCCGACGCCAGCGGGGGCTCGGGTGCCTGCCACTGGGCGAGCCGGCGGGCCAGTTCCTCGTCGCTGATGTCCAGGTGCAGTCGACGTGCGGGCACATCGAGCTCGATCATGTCGCCCGTGCGAACCACCGCCAGCGGACCCCCGGCGGCGGCCTCGGGTGCGGTGTGCAGAACGACGGTGCCGTAGGCCGTGCCACTCATCCGGCCGTCGCTGATGCGCACCATGTCGGTGATGCCGCGCCGCAACAATTTGGCTGGCAGCGGCATGTTGCCGACCTCGGCCATGCCGGGGTAGCCCTTGGGGCCGCAGTTCTTGAGGACCATCACACAGGTTTCGTCGATGTCCAGCGTGTCGTCATCGATCAGGCGGTGGAACTCGTCGATGGTCTCGAACACCACCGCACGACCGCGGTGCACCATGAGAGCCGATGTTGCGGCGCTGGGCTTGATGACCGCGCCCCGGGGGCACAGGTTGCCTCGCAGCACGGCGATGCCGGCACGCTCCATCAGAGGACGGTCCAGCGGCCGGATGACTTCGGGGTTGAAGTTTTCGGCGGCCGCGATGTTCTCGCCCAGCGTGCAGCCATTGGCGGTCAGTGCATCCAGATGGAGATGGGCTTCGATCTGCTTGAGCAGCGCGGGAAGGCCTCCGGCGTAACAGAAATCTTCCATGAGATGCCGGCCGGACGGCTGCAGATCCAGCAGGCAGGGCATTTCGGCACCCAGTCGATCGAAGTCTTCGATGCCCAGGGGAACGCCGATGCGTCCCGCGATCGCAGTGAGGTGGATCACCGCATTGGTCGATCCACCGATGGCGGCCAGGGTACGTATGGCGTTTTCAAACGCCTTGCGCGTCAGGATCTTGGAGAGATTCAGGTCCTCATGCACCATGTCCACGATGCGGCGCCCAGCCATGCGGGCCAGCACATTGCGCCGGCCGTCGACCGCGGGGTAGGCGGCGTTGCCGGGCAGACCTACGC